>JACPHJ010000024.1 GCA_016188675.1 Planctomycetota bacterium | reverse complement strand
CGCCGTTATCGGTGTCGCCTTTGACCTGGAGTCATGCAGGCTTTGTGACTACATTGATAAGGTATATGAAAAAGAGGGAGGAAATATCAATATGCAATAAATGCGGCAACTCAATGTATTATATGCACCGTCGTGTCCAGAAACCCTGCGGCGCTTGATTAAACGCTAAGAAATTTCAAAACGATTCCGCAAGGGTGACCGGTTGTTTGCCCTTATACAGTCGAAAGTTGCCGCAGACCTAACCAAGGCTGGTTCAATCTTGCAGATTGAACCAGATATTTTAAACGGGGTTGTGGGTTTTTGTCTTGTAAATATCAACCTAATTTCACGTATTGGAATTTCAAACTATTCAAAGCGGAGATGCTTCACTCCGTTCAGCATGACAACAAAGTCATTCCTTCGCTTTATGTCATTCTGGGCCATTCATTTTGTCATTCTGAGCGAATCGAAGAATCTCACGTTCCGCTCAGAACAGACTTTGTGAAGAATTATTCGCTCCTCATGGTAAACTCCGCGAAGAATCTTAAGGCTCAGGACAACGTCTGAGCGACGGCGAAGAATCTAATTTAATATGAAAGTTAAGACCGAGCGTAAGAAACGTAGTAGAAAAAAACCGCGGGTAAGGTTGTTGTTCCTCATCCTGTTGGGTTCTGCAATTGTTGCATATATAGCAACACGGTTTGTAGGGTGTGCAGAGTACGCATTTTTTTATTATAATCCTTCCTATTATGAACCCAGAGACCTTGAGAGATATGAGGCGGTAAAGGAAGGCGAGGAAAAAACATTAGGAAAGTCGTTGGAGCAGATAGGGCAGGAAAAGGCGCATAAATACTTAAAGTACAAGGATATCGTTAAAACCGAGGAACAGTTAGAGCAAGAAAAAAGGAAATTAGAAGAAACCCTGAAGAAGTTGGAAACCGAAGAAAGACACAAGACAATATGGGAAGAGAAGCAATAAAATGGAAATTTTCACCCCTCTCTTTCTCCCCTTGCGAAGGGGAGAATTTAAGAGGGGTCGTTCCGAATGCGGATATGATGGCTAGGATTTTTCCTTTTTGCTTACCTGTGTGGATAAAAAATTCTCAATGCCCATATCTTTGATTTCCTGCAAATATGCCTCTTGATCATTGGCGTGGTTCTCTTCATCAAGCAGGATATGTTCGAGCAGTTCACGTGAGCCGCCATCGCTCTGGTCGAAGCAGAGTTTAATAGCCTCCTGAAGCCTCTGTATTGCAGCTTTCTCCAGTTCATAATCATTTTCCAATTGTTCCTTGACGTTCTTTCCGATGTTGAGTTTGTCTTTTTCCATTTTGGGAACACCTTCCAGAAACAACATGCGTTCAAGCAACTTTTCTGCGTGTTTCATTTCCTCGATAGAGTTTTTCTCATTAAACTCATACAAAGAATGATAACCCCAGTTCTCACACATTTTGGCATGCACAAAATATTGGTTTATGGCAGTTATCTCTGCCTTGAGTACCTCATTTAAAGCTTCAATTACTTTTGGGTTGCCTTTCATGATACCTCCCTGTGCGGTAAAGAATTTTGATATAATAAAGTTGGTTAAACCCAACCTTGGTTTTCGTTATTTTATAGACATTCTGAAACCTTGTCAATTACAAAAAAGTCTTATGCTTTTATCTGTTCTAGAAAAAAGTTGACTTTGATGAATACATTTAATAATCTAAATAGCTAATTTGCGTTTGGATTTTTCCAACCGGTATCGTAATCGTCCCGGTTGCGCAAAGAAGAAAGCTAGCCTAATTAATAGAGTTTCGGTAAATAGAATAACACATGTAAGGATGGGATATGGGACTGATTGTGCAGAAATTTGGTGGTACTTCCGTTGCGAATGCAGAGCGCATTAAAGCGGCTGCCAAACGGATAGTGGAGACATATAAGGCAGGGAATAAGGTCATCGTTGTAGTCTCTGCAAGAGGTCAAACGACTGACGAACTGATCGACCTTGCCCATGAACTAACGGACAATCCATCTACACGTGAGATGGATATGCTCATGTCTACGGGGGAACAGATTTCTATTGCCCTTGTGGCGATGGCAATTCACGCCCTTGGTTATCCGGCTGTTTCCTTTACGGGCGGACAGGTAGGTATCGTTACCGATAGCTATCACACCAAGGCGCGCATCCGGAATATCAACACTCATCGTGTACAGAAGGAACTGGACAAAGGCACGATCGTTATCGTTGCAGGGTTTCAGGGTATTGATGCAAATGAAAACATTACCACTCTGGGACGTGGTGGTTCGGATACAACGGCAGTGGCATTAGCCGCAATCATGAAGGCCGATAGGTGTGACATCTTTACCGATGTGGATGGAATTTATACGGCCGATCCAAGAAAAGTTCCTCTTGCGCGGAAACTCGATAAGGTATCGTATGATGAAATACTCGAACTGGCGAGTTTGGGCGCACAGGTGATGCATTCCCGTTCGATTGAATTTGCAAAAAAATATAACGTTCCCCTTTATGTTCGGTCAAGTTTCAATAACAAAGAAGGGACATTGATTTGTAAGGAGGCAAAAGAGATGGAAGACATTGTTGTGAGTGGTGTCGCAATAAGCAAAGATGACGCAAAGATTACGATCAGGGCTGTGCCGGACGTGCCGGGACAGGCCGCCAAGATTTTCCATGAGATTGCGCGAAAAAAGATTAACGTGGACATGATCATCCAGAACGCCAGTATCGAGGGTCGGGCAGATGTAACTTTTACCGTACCGAGAAGCGATTTACGACTGGCGCTGGAAACGGCAGAGAAGATCAAGAATGACCTCGGCGCCAGGGAAGTCCTTCAGGACAGCAAGATTGCCAAGCTTTCGGTCGTGGGAATCGGCATGCGGAGCCATTGTGGCGTGGCAGAGAAGATGTTCAGCGTCCTGGCAGAGGAAAAAATTAATATCCAGATGATCAGCACCTCCGAGATAAAAATCTCCTGCGTTATTGACGAAGCGCATGCAGATCGTGCCTTACGGGCTGTTCACACGGCCTTTGGACTTGATAAGGTGGAAAAGGAGGAGGTTGTTAAGGTTTAAAATACTTTCCGTGCAATTGCACATAGTAAATGAGTGGATAAAAAAGGCATATCCATATAAAGCAGGAAAGGTTTACGGCTAAATTTTGGTTAAATCCAATTCGATTGCAAAAGTCTAAGGGATTCAGTGATCATGATCTCGTTAAAATTCAAAAATTGATAGAAAAGAATAAAAAAATATTTCTGGAGAAGTGGGATGAGTACTTTAGTGCTTGAACATGAATGTTTAGCCCAAAGAGTTGTTTTTACAAAGGATTCTTTTGTAGTTTATCTTAACGATGGGAGAAATATATCAGTGCCCATTGTTTGGTATCCTCGATTGCTAAATGGCAATAAACAAGAACGAGAAAACTATGAACTAATCGGAGATGGAGAAGGAATCCATTGGCCTGATATCGATGAAGATATCAGCGTCGAAGGGATATTAGCTGGTAGACGTTCTGGAGAAAGCCAAAACTCTCTTAATAAATGGCTTGAAGGAAGAATCAAAAAGATAAAAAAGGTATACAAATAGGGTTACATCTTAAACATAAAATCATTTGTATGATGCTTAACTTAACAGGCTGTGACCCTTCTTGCTTCCCTGTTGTTATGTGCTATCAATAATTTTTTCTAAGTGTGTCCCTTTATGTTTACACTTCCAATCTGAACAAATTCGATAACCGTCATGTAAATGAAAACCCATTTTTACTACTACCTCAGGAAAAATACGGTCGATAATTTCTGAAGATACACCCAAAGCTAAATCAGCATTCTGCTCAGAAGCTTTTTCAGCCCTATGCATGATTGTATTTCTAATCTTTTGAACTTCGTTAATTTCTTCCCAAAGTGTCTTGGTCGATCCTGATCTCTTGAATGTATTTAGATCAACGCCACCGTGTTCTTGCAACACATGCAAAAGGAGAGTTCTATAACGATCCATGCTTGTGTGGGAAATTGTCAAGTCGGTAATTAGTGAGGCGACTGATTCAGCGTGTACCAACCCGTGAACGATTGGCTTTAAAAGCGTTGCCTTAAGCCCAACTTCCATTGCTATTGCAGCAAATATTAGCCCTGCAGTTGGATTCAATTCATTCAGTTTTCTTGCTTCAGAAAGAGTGTCAAAAGCTGGTTTCGCTAATAATGTATTCTCACTGTAATAAGAGCAAAGTCGCTCAAATGTGAATTCTTCTATGGCTTCTTTTCTATGCTCTGCATAGAGATCGTTCATATACTGTTCATAAGCTGCTTCTTCATATGACATTGACATTATTTATCTCATTTCATACACATAACATTAATTAAATTGATCCGCATAATATGAAGAATACAGATTTATTGTACATATAACATGCCTTTGATAAGGACATGGGTTAGATCATCTTCGTTTTTACAATGACAACAGGTCTGCTCCATGCGGCGGCTGTAATGATAATTGCACGACTTGGGTTAGGTTGGGTTTTAAAAGACAGAAACACAACGACTCCCCGTTTACACAAGGACAAGTTTTATTTATTACCCACCCCTAAATCCCCTCCCAAGAGGGGACTTCTTAAATTCCCTTCATTGGTAGAACAAGCATTCCCGCCTGTCATTATGATGTCAACCGAGGACGATTGACCTACCATAGTGCCAAGGGGTATGTTCATTATGAAGCAACTTCGGCAATTTTTGTGCAAACGTAACGATGCGCTACCAGATTGAAATTCCTGTATATACAATTGTTGGGTTCAGGTTACAAACCTGAATCCGCTTTGATCATTATCTGTGTAATCAGTGAAATCTGTGGTTACAAACACTTTTATCAATCTGAGGTTCTGGTTTGCTAGTCTTTGCCCGCTTTGGCCATTTTAGGCTGGTAAATACAATACGGTTCTTCCGCCAGATAGTTGCCTGTGTCATAGAATGCCCGCGCCCTGCAGCCTTCACAGACCTTCTTGTATTCGCATGCCCCGCACTTGCCTTCCAGCAACTCCGGATCGCGCAATTTTTGAAAGACAGGGGAATCGTTCCAGATATCTATAAATTTTTGTTTCTTCACATGGCCTGCCTCAACGGGCAAATAACCGCACGGGAAGACCTCTCCCTTGTGCGAAACGAAACACACGCCCGTACCAGCCAGGCATCCTTTTGTCATAGCAGCCATGCCGTGCGTCTTGGGTGAGATGGTAATTCCTTCCTCTTTTGCGCGTTCCCTCATGATACGGAAATAGTGGGGCGCACAGGTAGCCTTGGTTTGAATCTTTGCTTCTTTGGAAAGATCATAAAAATGATTGAGCACTTCTTCGTATTTCTTCGGATGGAGCATCTGGTCGTCGGCAATCTGGACGCCGCATCCTACAGGCACCAGCATAAAGATATGTATCGCATCGGCGCCAAGTTTTAATGCCATATTATAAAGATCGTCAATCTGTTCGACGTTGTGTTTTGCAATGGTACAATTGATTTGCATACTCATGCCCAGGTCTTTCAGCCTTTTAAATCCTGCGATTGACCGCTCAAACGACCCCGGTATTTTCCGGAATTCGTCATGAGTCTTGGCGTCAGCGCCGTCAAAACTGATAGACACCCTGGCAATGCCCGCATCAACAATATTTCTGGCGGTTTTGTCGTCAACGAGTGTCCCATTGGTTGCCAGCGCAACGCTTAATCCCTTACTCACCGCATACTTTGCAATATCAAAGATGTCCGGCCTGAAAAGAGGTTCACCGCCGCTGAGCACCAGGATGGGTCTGCCGGTCTCAGCCACGGCATCTACAAAGGCAAATGCCTCCTGTGTAGTCATATCATCCCTGGCAAGTGTGGTGCTCACATCTAACCGGCGGCAGTGGACGCATTCCAGATTACACCCGACAGTGGTCTCCCAGAAGACTAAGCGTAACTGATTCTTCATGTTTTTCATGTATTCTACGGCAGACTTGCCGGACGTGTCGCCTTTTATGCGGCCATAGGTTTCTCTTATTGTTTCAGGATGGCCACTGTGACCGTGTGATGCCTGATGGCCGCCGTGTCCATGAGATGTTGGGTGACCGCCTGGATGCTGACCGTGTGGATGATGTGGATGCGACATGTTTTCCTCCGATTTTAATGTTCGTGTTCAGAAATTTCAAACTTTTTGATTGCTCTGTTAACACACCCCTGCCCCTCTCGAGAGGGGACTGACAACCCCCTTATCCCCCTTTGTTAAGGGGGAATTAAAGTCCCCTCTTGGGAGGAAACCCACCCCTAATCCCCTCCTGGGAGGGGATTAGGGGTGGGTAAAAAACTTGTCCCCGTGTAAACGGGGATCCGTTGGGTTTTGCCTTTTAAAACCCAACCTAATTTAAAATACAATGAACATATTATAAAGGAACATTCGTTGTTTGGTCAATTAAGAAAACAATCTTTTTCTGTTGGTTTTTCATTATGGTAATATGGCTACAATGTCTGTTCCATACATTATTGAATTGTTTTGTAGGGGCGGGTTTGAAACCCGCCCCTACGGATTCACAACATGTTTTTGATTTTGATTGCAGCAATGGTGTGCTGCGGCATGCCTCTTTAAGCTTGACAACATATTACACCGTTGATAACATCAGAAGGCATTGACAAAATATCTGGGTGATAATTTGACGTTAAGGAATTTCAATACACCTTTGTAATGGCAAGTCTCGCCTTGCCACTACGTTGTTAAAAGTCGCCAAAGGCATAATAGAATTTATAGGGATTTCAAACTAATAAGATTCCCCTTTAGAAAGAGGGGATACAGGGGTGTGTAGGTTTTCAGGAACACCCCACAGCCCCTCTTTCTAGAGGGGAGAATAGTGATGTTCCCTCTATCAAAAGGGGAACTAAGGGTGTGTAATAACAAGTCGTTGAGGTCTTGTCTTTTAAACCCCCAGCCGAATTTGAGATTTTCATTTTTTATAGAGTATGAACAGAATATTTATTTACGATACTACGTTGCGGGATGGCAGCCAGGGCGAGGGTATTTCCTTTTCGTTGCAGGACAAACTGGCTATTACCTTAAAGCTAGATGATCTTGGAGTGGATTATATAGAAGGTGGCTATCCGATAGCCAATCCCAAGGATGAATCATACTTTCAGGAAGTAAGATCATTGAAGCTGAAACACGCTAAAATTGCCTCTTTCGGGAGTACACGGAGGGCAAATACCTGTGTCGAAGACGATAAAAATGTAAAAGCGCTGCTCCAGTCAGAGACGCCTGTTGTGGCTATTGTCGGGAAGAGTTGGGATTTTCAAGTTACGGATGTGTTAAAGACATCATTAGAAGAAAATCTCAGGATGGTTTCTGATACCATTGCATATTTTAAATCGAAGAATCGTGAGGTCTTTTTTGATGCCGAGCACTTTTTTGATGGGTACAAAAAAAACAGGGAATACGCATTGAAAGTGCTTCAGGCAGCCCAGTCATCAGGCGTTGATGCCATCGTATTATGCGATACAAATGGAGGTAGCCTGCCTATCGAAGTTGCCGATATTGTCAAAGACGTCAGAGAAAAAATAAAGGGTACATTATTAAGCGTACACGTCCACAACGACGGCGACCTTGCAGTGGCTAATACACTTGTTGCCATAGAAAATGGTGTCAGACAGGTGCAGGGCACGATAAATGGATTTGGAGAGCGCTGCGGAAATGCAGACCTTTGTTCCATTATTCCCAATTTGGTATTGAAGAAGGGGTATCATTGTTTAGGGGACGGCGGTCTTAAGAAATTGACCGAAGTTTCCCGGTACGTTTATGAGGTGGCAAATCTCCTTTTGCGTCCTAATCAGCCCTTCGTTGGTACGAGCGCCTTTGCACACAAGGGTGGATTGCACGTCAATGCCGTTCAGAAAAAGAAAGAGACCTATGAGCATATTCCGCCAGAGTCGGTGGGGAACGAAAGAAAGATATTAATTTCTGAGTTATCGGGCAGTTCAACAATCCTGGCAAAGATAGACAAATTCAATCTGACCCATGACAGCAAACTCATGAGGTCTATCCTTGAAGAGGTTCAAAACCTGGAGAACGAAGGGTATCAGTTTGAATCAGCCGAGGCGTCCTTTGAACTGCTGGCGAGGAAGAAGATCGGCAGATACAAGAGTTTTTTTGACCTCGAAGGGTTTCGGGTAATCGTTGAGAAAAGAGAGAATGGTTTGCCTGTAACGGAAGCAACGGTAAAGGTAAAGGTGGACGGCGTTCAGGAACTCTCTGCAAGCGAGGGGGCAGGCCCGGTAAATGCCCTCGATTCTGCATTACGCAAGGCGCTTGAACGGTTCTATCCATCATTAAAAGACATGAAACTTGTAGATTACAAAGTGCGTGTGATAAATCCTCGAAAGGGGACGGCAGCCAAGGTGCGCGTGATTATTGAGTCACAGGACAAGGAAGGCATCTGGAATACCGTAGGCGTATCCGAAAACCTGATCGACGCAAGCTGGCATGCTCTTGTAGACAGTATTGAATATAAATTGCTCAAAGAGCAGGAATGCAGCGTTAAAAAGACATAGGGTTTGTTGCTCTGGCATGCTGGTTTTCTTTGAACGGTTCAATATTTCAGATTGAACCAGAAGTTTAAACTCTTGTTGCGGATGCAGGAGGAAACACATGCCTCCGAATTCCTGAATTTGGGGGTAACCGTTATCAGGAGGTAACTCCTAACGACACAGGCATACCAAATATCTCGGTTCAATCGAAGACGATTGAACCAGCCAAGGCGACACAGACATTTTGCTCCACCCCCTGCGCCCCCCCCTGGGGAAGACGACTGCCAGTTCTTCTTTGGAGGAGGTTTTGTTGATGGTGCGCTATCGCCTCATTCATCCAGACATTAAGAGAAAGGAAAAGATTATGAAGAAATTTTTTGGGAAATTATTTCTGTCCGCCTTTTTTGTGCTTGGCAGCGTAGCAGGTTTTTTGATGCCGATTCCTTTATCTTACGGCGATGCGCCCATAACGGGGACTTTGACCCTTTCAAAGTCTGGAGAGTGTTATTCGAATACTAGCGATATAGACTATGATAGGCTTGCCGAGAAGATAGATTTTGAAATCGAGGTAAGTGATGGCAACTTATACGGTCAATGTTCAATATTTTATGCTGCCGGGGAGCCTGCGCATATTGAAGTTGAGGCAGAGACCTCTGCTGATTGCAAAGAATGTGTTTCCTTTTCCGCGCAGGAAGTTGGAGCGGAAGGGCGAATTCTTCAATCGTCTATATACGTAACTTCCAATAGTATCGAAAAAATACCATTAACTTTAAAAGCATTTCCAATAGTGTACAAGTGGGATTCCTCGGAGGGACAATATTGCCCCAAGTGTTACAACTATCCTTTAGACATACAGTACCGGATTTACGACTTGCTTTATTCATTTGATGAGGAATTTTCTTTATCGGATGGGTTGGAAAGAGAAGTTAATTTTTTAAATGCGAAAAATCAGGGAGACATGGTCCGTTATAAATATACGTCGTTAAAGGGAGGAGAGAAAATAAACGCACAAGCAACAATAACTGACTACGGTAGCATTTCTGAAGATAAGTGGCAAAAGCCGATGATAACCATAAGCAAAATCTACTATAGCACAAATGGTAAAATATCAAAAGTTAGCGGTCTTGGCGTGGGCTATGGCAGCGTGGAATTCGACGGGTATGGGGCGGGAGATTATTATATAACTGTTTATGCTTCCACATACGATGGGTATCCGGAGTACAGTTACGATTCAGAATGCGAGACCTGAACGACGGGGTATGCGATGCAGACCTGTCCACAGACGGCGACCAGTGCACACTGCGTGCGGCAATCCAGGAGGCCAATAGCCGGGAAGGCGAAGACAACATTACCTTCGAATCAGGCGTTTCGTCCATTAGCCCACAAAAATCACTGCCTGAGATAACCGAAACGGTGACGATTGACGCCTCAAGCCATTCCTCCAGCGTGGAAGTAAACGGATCAAATGCGGGTAAAGATACCGACGGATTTTCTCTCAAAAAGGGAAACCTTACGATAAAAAATCTTACTATTAGTGGATTCTCCGGGAATGGCGTCAATTCCAATGGAAATGGGTATGCAGCGCTGGAAAACGTTATGATCACGGCAAATGGGCGTTATGGTGTTTTGGCGGACGGGGCGGTGTATATCAACAGCGACCCATCGAATATAAGCGTTCTTTCTCCGACAAGCACAACAACATCCGTTATCTCCGCCAACGGCAGCGTGGACGATGGGGGCGGTGTATGGAGCAGGAAGGATTCCGTCAATGCAGCATACGTTGAAATCAAGGACAACAAAGGCGCAGGGGTGGCGGCAAAGAAGAACATTGCGCTGGAAGCCTTTACTATCAGCGGCAATAAAGGGCCAGGCGTTCAAAGTCTTTCTGGAGGCATCTCTGTTTATGGGACTTCGGATCACAGCGAGGATAACCAGGTGACGGAAAATAACGGGCCGGGGATTATGGCCGGGACAGACATGGAACTTAAGCCATTAGGCAACAGCAAGGGTAAAGCCAAAGGGAATATTACCATCCAGACCGACGTTACCATCAGCAACAATGGCGGGTGGGGAATCATAGCCACCGGAGGGGATGTGGCGGTAAATCGGGTTGATGCGACCGGCGACTTGGGAGCGGTTAGTTCTTCTACCAGCGTAATTTCTGGCAACGGAAACACAGCGCTGGAATGTTACACCCTCAATGACAATGGGAAGCTTGTACGGATAAGTTCTGAGGCTCTGGAGTCAGCAGGGGCAGGTGGAATCGGGGCAGGTGGAAATATGGGTGGAGCGATCCTGGAGATTACGGGAAATAACGGCCCTGGAATTGTTGCAAAAGATAACGTTAATTTGAAACAACTCAAGATAAATGACAACAGGGGTCCCGGCATCCAGAGCCGCAAAGGAGCAGCCATTATTATTAACGGAACGTCAGATCACAGCGAGGAGAATCAGGTAATGGAAAATCAGGGGCCGGGGATTATGTCGGGCACAAATATGGCATTGAAACCGACAGGAAAAAGCAAAGGCATTGCCAAAGGAAGCATCACCATTACAACCGACGTTAACGTCAGTACAAACGGCGGCTGGGGTATTATAGCCCCGGACGGGGACGTTGCGGTAAATCGGATTGACGCCAGAGGGACGACGGGGGAGCTTAGCTCCACCACGAGTATCATTACAGGCAATGGAGACACGAGCCGGAAATGTTACGTAGTAGGAGAAAACGGCAGGCTGAAACAGATAAGCTCCGAGTCATTGGAATCGGCAGGGGCGGGTGGAGTCGGGGCAGGGGCCAATATGGCCGGAGAACTACTGGAGATTACCGAGAACAACGGGCCAGGCATCGCAGCGAAAAATGATATTGATTTGGTACAAATCAAGTCCAGTAATAATCGGGGACCGGGCATTCAAAGCCTCCAGGGGACAATCGGCATCAACAATGGGACGTCCGATTACAACGAAGAGAATCACGTGATGGGCAATCAAGGTCCAGGTGTAATGACCGGAATGGAAATGAACTTCTCCAAGTCAAAATTCGGCAAGAGCATCTACTTCCGAACCCATGTGGAGGTGAGCGGCAACGCCGGCTGGGGAATATTTTCAATCCTGGGAGACGTTGTAATCAATTGTTATGATTATGAGACGCAGGGAAAGTTAAGTTCTTACACCAGCTATGTGAAGGAAAACGGGGATACCGGTCTTGCGTGTTATATTGTGAATAAAAAAGGCTATCTAAGCCGTTTAGAGAAATACAGCACGGGAGGGATCGCCAGCGGGAAGAACGTGGCGGGCTATAATCTTGAAGTGACTGATAATACAGGGACAGGAATTGAGGTTTTACATGATTTATACATGGATACAGGCAAGGTGTGCGACAATTCCGAGGAAAACTTATCAGTAACTGGCGACATTGTCAGCATTACTGATGTGGAAGTATGCGAATAAAAAAGCCGGTACAATGGCATCGTGCGGAGTGTGTCCAGCAGAAAATGAGAAAGCGGCAACGACTCCCGTACCGTGAAACGGTAAACATCTAACGAACGGATTTTGTAACCTGGAAACAGATGTAATGGAATGGCTACTCCACCCCCTGCGTCCCCGCCAGCGGGGGACAGTTGGAGGTGGTATAAAAGCTATGTTTGTTCTAATAGTTCCTTCAGTGCGACGGCGCTGTTGTGTTTCTCATCCCTGGCTGCGTACACAAGCGTAACGGTACCCTCTTTGCTTTTCTGCTTCAGGAGGTCGACCGCTTCCTTGTGCTGCTTGAGTTCGGTCGTGTACCGTTTGCTGAACTGTTCACATTTTGCAGGATCGTGGCCGAACCATTTCCTCAATTCTGTGCTTGGCGCTGCCTCCTTAAGCCACAAATCAACCAATGCGCGTTCCTTTGTAAGGCCCCGAGGCCATAACCGTTCGACAAGTACCCTAAAACCATCCCCTTTTGACGGTTTTTCGTAAACCCTTTTTAATTTGATCATAGTGTTTTTCAACGGACTCTGTAACTTATCCTTTTCACAAATCACTCATCAATAGTAAACGGGTCATCTGCCATCGTGCCATGAAATTTCTCTGCATGGGTAATAGCGTCCTGGCGCTGCTGGAAGACATGGATGCGGTTGTCGTTGGTCTCGTTAGTGATAAGTTCGCTTTCCACAAAATACGCCATATATGAATCAATCTTGTTGCCACGGATTTCGTCGGTGACGATGGCATGATCAACCAATGTTGTATTATTTTTAAACCACTGAGATGCACAGAAGATAGAGCAGAATTTTTTTACTGATTTATCCTTCAGGACGATGTCAACCTCGTAAATCTGGGGGATCGCAGAACCCTCATAGGCGCACCGCGGGTTTTTCAGGAATTTCTGGTACGATACCCCCATCAGAGCAATAGCAAAAATAATGGCAAGACCTATCCAGAATTTCTTTGTCATATTTGTGATTTAATAAAAAAGTTTGCCACGGAGGACACGGAGAAAAATATACTAAATTAAAATTAAATGTATTGTTACCATAATCAGCGAAGCAAGTAAACAAAATGCGGATATGTTGTTTACCTTCAATAAAAGCCTGTCGGTTATAACCCTGGCAGCTTTATGCTTACAGAGAAGTTTCAAGAGGAACATCCAGCCAATTGCAAATGTGCCGATGACAAACAACCCAAGCATAATGGGTGCGTCTGGAACCATACCGTTCCCCATGAAACAGTAAATACAATGGTGATAGGGGAGTTGCATAAGTTTGGGAGCGATGTCTTCAATAAACGTATATATTACAACAGGGATATTGATGATTCCTAATATACCCTGGCAGTAAAGGATAATCATTCTGTATTTTGGCGGGAACGACATCCATTTTCTCGAAATGCTCGTAAGTAATATGGCAATAAGGATTACATTTAATAGATAGTACAGAATAAATAAAATCTTTTGAAAATATTTCCCAAAAATGGCCTGTGGGATCATGGCCGAAGGCCGTAAAGGCACATCAAAAAAGGTAGCGCAGCACGAGACGGACATGAGCGGCTTCATGCGAATCACATAATAGATGTCAGCTATACTATCAGCCAGGAGTATGCCGCAGACAATGAGGAGAAAGAATAAATTCTTCCTGGCAAGTGGCGTTGTGGGTGAGGATTTATCAACGTAATAACACAACATCCAGCCGCCCATGATAAAGAACGAGACAGGTTTGATAATCTGCAGAAAGGTAACAGTGGACGGCAGAATCTGTGTGACTCCAAACATACACATCGCCCCGGGTATTTCGGACACAAAGCCCTGGAGCATGAAATAAAACCACGGCCAGACAATCATCCTTATGGAGAGCGCCACGCACGCCATCAGAAATATCAGGTATCCCTTTTGTTCAAACTTGCTTTTTGTCTCCAGCGGTAAAAGTGGTTCAAAACTGAGAAGTATTTTTAATGTTGCATAAACCAGGAATCCCCCTAAGAAGAGAGACAAAAAGGCAACAAACAACATGATAATGGTATAGATATTAACAACCATAATAATATTGACAGGATAACAGGATTAACGAGATATTACGTATTACGTTTTAATTCCTTGACTTTACGCTTGATTTCAACATGCTCTTCACCAAAATTGATAAGAAGTCCAACTGACATTCCAGTAGCAACAAGATAATTAACCAGTTGCACTTCATGCACTTCTACAATTTTTCTAACTGATTTTAATTCTACTATTATTGTATCGTTTACGATAATATCAGCTACAAATTCCCCAACAGTTTCACCTTCATAATAAACTGTAATAGGTTTTTGTGTTTCCGCATTAAGCCCGGCTTTATGAAGTTCGATAAGCATACATTTTTCATATACACTCTCAAGAAAACCATAACCCATTTTATTATAAATACGGAAGGCACAGCCAATTATTTTTTCAGTCAAGTCTTTATATTCCATAATAAATATTATTACTGAGTTTGGATCTATATCTTGTTAATCCTGTTATCCTGTCTAATTCTAATAATTATGCAATCCTTCCGTTTTTCATTTTATAGACCACGTCAGCAATCTTTTCAAAACAAGTATCGTGAGTAACGACAACGATAGTTACACCCGAAGACTTTAGCTCTTGTAATAGCCCCAGAACGTCTTTGCTGGTTTCATCATCTATGTTTGATGTCGGTTCGTCTGCAATAATAATTTCAGGGTTATTTACCAATGCCCGTGCAATGGCGACCCGCTGCTGCTGTCCTCCGCTGAGTTCTTCAGGTGTGTGGTCCAGCCTGTCGCCAAGCCCCACCTTTTCTAAAAGTACTTTGGCCATTTCGAGACGTTTTTTGAGACTTATTCCTGATGGAATGAGGGGATACGAGACGTTCTCCCAACTGGAAAGCCTTGGGATGAGATGAAAGTCCTGAAAGATAAAACCGATCTTTTCCCTTCGAAGCCTTGAAAGGGCAATATCCGAAAATGAGGTAATATCTTCTCCGTACATAAATATCTTTCCATTAGTGGGTCTATCCAGAGTGCCGATAATATTTAGCAACGTGGTTTTCCCTGAGCCGGACGGACCGCTCAACACCACAAAGCTGTTTTTCGGAATGTGCAGGTTAATATCCTGTATTGCGCGTACCTCATGGCGGGTATGGCAGTGGTACGATTTACATAGGTTTTCAGTTCTAATCATTATTTCATTGATACAACCGGCGACTCGGTTGACGCCCTCCATGAAGAATAGATACTGCCTACCATGGTCAATATAAAGGCAAAGAAAAAACTGAGCATGCAAGGCAACGGCAGAAACCTAGCAGGCAGCGTGAATTTCGGCAGCATCGTTATCTCGGCAACAAAAAATTGGGCAATGAATACGCCATTAAAACCCTTGACCCACAGAACGGACAACAATATGGCTATGGTTGCGCCAAGTAAGCTGATGAGTAATTGTTCAAAGGAAATGAGTTCCAATACTTCCAGGGTATGCCACCCCGTTGCCTTCATGATACCGATTTCCCTTTTCCGTTCAGATAGCCCGAAACCAGAGGCCACCAGGATGGCGGGGATACCCAGGGCAAATGCAACGAGATATAAGGCGCTAAAGACGCCTTCCTTGAGCATAAATCCCTTTTTAAAATACAATTCTACCATATGTTTATCCTGCAATCGGTAAGGCTCGTTCTGGAGGATATCGTACAGATCGGTGGCGATTTCGGAATTGTGTCCCGGCAGGCTGTGGATTTGGATGTCTGTGGCAACGTCCTGTTTCCCAAAGAGTTCTCCCGCATCTTTGAAGGACATGAATATCATCGAAGTCCCCCAGATGCTTGAATCTGACGAAAAGAATCCCACAACGGTAAAAGTCTTGCGCTGCTGCCCACGCATGCTGAACTGGTCGCCGATTCTTAAGTGAAAATGCTTTGCCAGCTCGCAACCCACAACGACTTCATTCGCATTTTCAAAGATTCGGCCTGAAATACAGGAGATGGACTCCGGCAAGTCTTCCTTGTTGATGCCCACAATGACCGTCAGTTTATTTTGCAAAAAGGCCCTGCCGATAATACGGGGTATGGCCTTTGTTACCCCAAAAATCTTTTTAATCTCGTCCAGATATTTCAGGGGAATAGCCGCATTCCTGCCAAATTCATCGAAGGTCAGGTAGAGGTCAGCGCCTGCCTCAACGGAGGCGAGGGATTGTGCCCTGATGCCTTCCGAAATTGAAATGGCGGTGATAAAGGGTGCAAGGATGGCAATAATACAGAGACAGACGACAATGGTTTTTGTCCTGTGCCGTAATAAATTCTCAGTTGCCAGAAAAAATAAGTTTAAATGTTTATTCAAATTTTAACCTGTGATATTTTTAAACAATAACTTACCGCAGAGAACGCGAAGACATTATATCGAAAATACCTTCACGTATTCAAGTAATTATGCCGATTTTGGCTTGACATGCGTTATGCCATACGATACCATGCCGGTAAATAGATAAAAATACATGTTGAATAAGAATGATAAGTGAGGAATGGAATTATAGGTATAGCAAATGCGAAAGTATTTCCATATTGTTGTAGAGACGCAAAATCTTGCGTCTCTACGTCCTTACGTTGGCCCAATTGAGCTTCGTTTTAAGAACAGCGTTGGTTTTGCAGGGGCATTAGTAATGGGCGACCAGGTCTTGCTTGGCGCAATACCCATGGAAGATATGGATTTGGTTATCATCCCAAAGACCAGAACAGTGGATGTTAATCCCATCAGCCCCAATATCGCAACATTGATCGCCAAGTAGGTAGATAGGTAGTTGTGCATTTTTGGTTGTCATCATACATTTTATATAGATAGTATGTCAACAATTGTAGAATAAAGATAAAAATAAATATTGGGTGTCCCAGGAATATGCAATATGTTTGATGAAAGTTATTTCAATTCACTTTCTATAGAATTGCGCGCTTTAAAGAATCGGGTGAGGAACTTTATCCAAGCGCACCATTGGCAAACAGACGGCGAGTGGAAAGAGAGCGTTTTACGCACGTTCTTAAGAAGACATTTGCCCAAAAGCATAGAGATTGGCAGGGGGTTTGTAATTACAGATGATGCGCCTTCAAAGCAGATAGACGTTCTAATCTATGATTCGACTAAACCAATTCTTTTTCAGGACGGAGACCTGGTTTTTATTACACCCGATGCTGTACACGGTGTCATTGAAGTCAAAACATCTCTTGATAACACAAAGTTCCGAACAGCTGTAGAAACATTATGTTCTAACAGTGATCTGATACTCAGCAAATCTCCAGGGAGCAAAGTATTTGGCTTGTTCTCATATGAAGACGAAACGACTGACATTGATACAACATTGAGAACGATCAAAGAAGTGGTTCATGGTGAATGGAAACGAATAGTTCATTGTATTTGCATTGGCGAAGCAAACTTCATCAGATATTGGAATATAGATCCAGTGACAGGTAAAAGGCCTTTGAACAAATGGCATGCATACAAACTGCAAGAAAAAGCACCGGGATACTTTCTGCACAATGTAATCGAAGAAATATGTCCACAATCAGTTAGTGAAGATTTTTAAATAATAGGATATTGAATAATGAAGGTCTGACCCTCCATACTCAGAGCTAAGAATCTCGTTTATGTGGTTTTTTTTTGATCAAAATTTTAAGGAGGTAACCCGAAATGAGACTTAGTTATCATGCTGACACCGATTCGCTTTACATTCATCTTGTCGAGCGTCCTGGAACTGAAGCCCGTGAAGTTGAGAGTTGTAAGGAGAGCGTGTAAGGGTCGCACTTAAAAGTTAGATAATCGTTAAATGATTTAACTTTTAAGATGTTTACCAGACATTCTCGGCGTACACAGTAAATTTGCTGCTCAATGGTGCCGTGTCCTAAAAGATGTAATAAATTCCATGCAACTTGTTTTGGCATTGACACGTTCGTGGCTAATACATATAGTATGCGCATAGAGATTGGAGGTTTTCAGTGCAAAAAACTAACAATAACCATAGATGGGAAAAACAGGAGATTACTATGACAACACAGGGGATTTTAGTATCAACAATAGAAAGAGAAGGTAAGATATGTGATTTAGCACAACAGGAGTTAAGAAATAGGTGTAGAATTTTTGAAAACAAATACAATCTTTCTTCCGATGAGTTTTACAAACTTTTTCAAGAAGGAAGGATGGGGGATGAAGAAGACTTTTTTGAGTGGAAGGCACTGATTGAAGGAATTCAAGAATGGGCACATACAAAGGAAAGCTTAAAAGGATTAATTAAGTGATAGAGGAACATCTGGATGAAATAGAAAAACTAATAAAAGAAGATTACCTGGTAATCTTTTCCGATTTTCAAAGAATTTATACAAGCCGTAACACAGCATACCTAAAGGCAAAAGTCAGGTTCATAGACAATTCTTTCTTGGGCATTTTTCACCATGTCCATGATGAAAATGGTCAATTCAGTTTTGATTATAGATATCATTATATGAATTCACAAAATACAATGATATTTCGATATGATAATGCACCTCATCATCCAGAAATTCAATCGTCCCCCCATCATAAACATATCTCTTCTGAAATAAAAGAATCTAAAATGCCGAATATCAGAGATATTCTTTCGGAAATCCATCAGTATATTATTAAAGGACTATTATCAAAATAATTTATGAAGAAACAGATGCCTCTTACGCTTGAGTTGGGGCCTGGCACGTATCATTGGTGTGCCTGCGGGCATACGAAGAACGAACCATTTTGTGATGGCTCACACAAAGGGACTGATAAACTACCCTATATGTTTAAAATCATACTGAAGAGGAAATACGTACTGTGCAATTGCTATCTGACAAAAAATCCGCCGTTTTGTGATGGTGTCTGTCGTCATCTTAAAAAAGACGAGGCATAAATTGTAATTCCTATAATTTCAGGTTTGCCACAGAGGACGCGGAGTTCACAGCGTTGAATAGCTACAACCAGAGAGAATAAAGGTGACGTGTGACAAGTGCCGGGTGACGTTTTTCCATCGTCATACGACACCTGACACCCGATTTTGTTTTTCTATCCGCCGGGTTTTCGCTTGCATAAAATCTCATAGAGGGTATGCATCCACGTATCATGCGTAATATCCACCCATTTAGGATTAGTGAAAGACTGCTCCTTTTCACTTCCGTCTATGTACTTTACACGCATTTCAAGAATGCAATACTTGAGTTTAGAACAATCCATTTCTCTAAGAGTATTTAATTCTTTAGTTAGAGAAGCTGATGCTTCAGAAGTAGTTGTTTTCTCCCACACCCTAACAATATTATCTGAGATATACACCACACTTTCTGAATCATAATAATGCCTTGTACTGTCTTTACCAGTAGCATAATGTTTCCATTTCTCCTCTTTGGCTTTAATATTGGAAGAGAAGAGGATAATAGCGAAGAGTAGAGACAATAAGGCAAAACGCTTAATTGATATTTTCATGAGATAAATTCTGTTGCTCCTTTATTTACTGGTTTCTAATAATCTCAATAGCCACACCCATCTCTGTATTACCGGCTATATAAGAGACCGTGCCGGTATGGTCAGGACAGTAGCAGTAACCGCCAGGGATGGGCCATTCGATGCACGGACATCGCGGGTCAATTCTTGGATCGAAGTTGATATAACACCACGTCGGTTTTGTTGTAGCTCCGATACCAACACCATGCACCACTTGCTGAAAGCTGTTTCCGATGCTGTTGGTTGTCTTTCCTGCAATCAAGGATTCTGTGGATAAATATATAACCACAGCAAGCACAAGGCAGGAAAGAATACTTAAAAGCAAAAACGACTTTTTATTCATTTATTTTTCACCGTGAATTTTACTTAAAATGTCACTTAAGGACTGGATGGACTTTTCTGCCTCTTCCAGTCGTTCCTGCAAATCCAGGATCGCCTCTTCGGTAACAAAGGCGCTGCTACCGTAACCCATGGTACTCACAGCGTGGAGGATGTCGAGGGTACTAACAACGCCCACAACCTGTCCCTTATCCTGAATAATAACCCTGTGGATTTTTTTATCATACATTATCTTAGCAAGGCGGTCTATCGTATCATTTGCCTGTGCGGTGATGACATGGGAGGTCATTATGTCTTTTACCACCGTTTTCCCAAAACCTTTAGCTTTTGATATTTTGTCGAAGACCTTTTTTAGTTTCCCGTTGGTGTCGCTATAAAACGATTTTTTGCTGCTGGAATCTCGTTTTTTATTGATTGTTTCATCGTATTCGACAATATCAGTCTTCGAAACAACTCCCACGAGTTTTCCGGCTTTATCAACGACAGGCGCACCGTTAATATGGTTTTTGATCAGGATTTTTATGAGTGAAGGGATGGGTGTATCCGGATGGACGCAGACCACCTTTTCCGTCATTAAATCTTTTGCCACGAATTTGTAAGTAGACACAATCATTCCTCCTTGTTGTTTAAGAAATTTCATTTTTGACAGAATTTACAAGATGAACAGGATACATAATAAAAAAGGAGAATAAAAATGTTTGACCTTGCTTTAACTCCGCCATTCATGGCGGAGATATGCAGGCGTATAAAATAGTCATTGTAGAGACAGGTTTCAAACCTGTCTCTACTTTAACCATAATTTTCCCTGGTTCAGGGCTAAAGCCACTATTGGATTCGTTCTCTCACCTCAGGCTAAAGCCTGAGGTTAATTCAAGGAGTAAGTCCCGCCAAAGGCGGTTAAGTTCATGTATAGGAATTTCAATGTTGCGGTTGTAGAGCGACGAGCCTCGTCGCTCTACATTGAAAAAGTCGCCGAAGGCCTAATTTATTAAAATTTATTATCACCACTTTTACATAATCTTTGCAAGAGGGTATATGTATTTTTAAAAGATTTTTTGTCATTGGGATGATGGGAAATAAAATCATTCAGGTACAGAAATGCCTCTTCATAGTTCTTCTTTGCAATGTAATTATCCAGGAGTAAGATAACAGGGCGGTTATCATGTGGATTACACATCAATGCCTGTTGACAGTATTTGATTGATTTTTCATGTTTCGCCTCGTTATTTGCATTGCGTGCCTTATATAAAAATATCTCTGCAATAAGTTCTAGATCGTTCATTACTTTTTTTTGAGGATTGTCCCTGTCTGTGTTTTTTACAATACCATCACTGTGGGTGTGTTCAAAGTAGTGTTCCCGTTCGTTAACAATGAGCATATTATAAATATGGCCGGGAACAAAGATGTTTTTTATATCAATGCCAAAATGCCTGCAAATTACGGTGTATCGAATTGCAAATGAAAGGCAGTTTCCTACCTTGAGATTGAGTGTGTCTCTGATATCGTAACAGTCGTTGTATGTCCCTTCATTAGCATTTTTTTGTAACCAGCCGAATATTAGTTGTGCTCTAATTAACGGGTCAGTTGTGTTGTTTAAGTCCGTTTCCCGGTTGATTCGTGAGATGATGGCGTCAATCTTTGCCAGATATGACTGCATCTTTTTATCAGCATCTACGCCAGATGCAATAAGGCACGCCTGTTCAAACGGCATGTCAAGACGTCCGTCCCGGATATCGTTTATCAAAGATATTTCTAATTGATTAGTGTCTTTTTTGTTAGTAAATCCCGTGTGATGCACGGAATGGCAGCTTGTAAGGGTTATAGTGGATATGATAAAAAATCCCGTTATTGACAGAAAACGTTTCATTATCTATTCTAACCTGTCTTTAATTGAGGCAAGTAATTTTTCTTGAGTAAATGGTTTTTCCAGAAAGACCAAAGTGGGGTCTATTTCAAATATCGTTTTGTACGAACGCGGTGAAAAGCTGCTTGCAATGATGATAGGAATATGCGCATACGACGCATCTGATTTTAATTGTCTAAGAAAGGCATCGCCTGTCATTTGATCGAGTAACAAGTCCAGAATGATGAGGTCAGGCTTGTCTTCCTTTATTTTTTCGAAGGCCTGTTTTCCATCGATGGCGCGATTGACGATATAATCACTGCCTTCGAGCATCATCGTGTAAAAAAAGAAAAACTCGTCTTCGTCCTCTATTATGAGTATTTTTTTACTCAAAGCATGGACTCCTTTTTTGTTTTATAGTTTACGAAGTACCTTCTTGGGCAATTGGTAAGATAAATTTGAATGTGGAGCCTTTTCCGCGCCCTTCGCTTTCCACCCACAAATTTCCTTTGTGAACTTCAATAATATTTTTACATATCGCAAGGCCTACCCCTGCGCCATCCACCCTTGGACGTTCCTGGAAGAATCTTTCGAATAGTTTTCCGAATTGTTCTTTTGGCAGTCCGATACCAACCCCGGTATCTTTTACGGCGAATTCTATGCATGCATCCCTCTGTTCCAGATAAATGTTTATTTCTCCTTTTTCAGTATATTTTATGGCATTATCTATGAGGTTGGTAATTACACGCTGAATTTCTTCCTTATCACCGATCACTACCGGCAATCCCTGGTTTACGTGATTTATCAGAGCCAATCCTTTTTTTTCAGCTAAAAGTCTCATCCCTGTGACTGTATGCAGAACCAGCTCGTCCATATGGATGGGCTCCTTTCTAAACACCAATCTGCCTGATTCCAAAACAGACAGGTCAAGGATACTCCCTATGGTCTTCCGCAATCTTTGCAGGCTGTCGTTAATAATTTTGCTGAATTTTTGTTCTTTCGAGCGGTCTATGTGCTCTTTTTTTACTTCCTTTGACCAGAGATCTATTGCCAT
>JACPHJ010000021.1 GCA_016188675.1 Planctomycetota bacterium | reverse complement strand
GTTTTTGGCTATGGTGTAACCGATGCGCTTTCTTTTTATGGTATCCTTCCCTTTGCCAGTAAGGAACAAGACAGTCTGGGCACATCAGACGGTTTCGGAGACCTGGGCTTGCTTGTCCAATACGGCTTTAAGCTGGGCGAAAGGGACGGAATTCGTGGTTTATATCACTTTGGCCCTGAAGACTCTTACGGCGCCGACTACAGCAGTGATGATTTAAAGATGTCTGTAATAGCAGGCCTTGCCGTGCCGACGGGGACTACCTCAAACCGTGACGATGATGGGAATAGGTTTGATATGGGCATGCAGCCTGGTTTTGCAGCACCGAGCTTTACTCTCGGTTTTGCTGCATCGAAAATGATCGTTCCACATGTTACCGTAACAGGGGATACTTCAGTTCTTACCTTTACAGAGACGAACGACGGGAAGCCCGGCAATGAGGTTCGTTTCAATGTAGCAGGCGGATACGAAATTTTCGAGAAGACGAATGGTTTTCTCTCAAGGCTTGATATTATTGGGGAATCCAATTTTCTTCATTTAACAAAGGACATGAATGAAGAGAGTGAAAAAGAAAACGATTCCGGCGGGTCAATTCTTTATCTCTCTCCCGGTCTACGGGCTACCTTTGGGAAACACGTGAGCGTAGGGACATTAATTAAGATTCCCACGTGGAAAGACCTCTACCACGAATCAGAACAACAGGGCGCAGAAGGTCTGGAAGACTACCGGGCGATAGTCACCTGTTCAGTATCTTTTTAACGTATGAGTTCTTTTAGTATTTCTTCGTTCAGGGACTACACCCTTGGCTATGTGCTTACTGCGCTTCGGGTATAGATTGTATTTAAGAGTTTTTATAAATTGAAAGGAGTTAATTGTGTTAAAAAATAACTATTTAAAGAAAGGTGTTACACTCTTAGTATTTTTTTATTGTTGTCATACTCATGCTGTTTCTGCCCATGAAGGACACTCGCATGAAGCTGTGACTACCATCGGGAAAAAGACCGTTGTTCATCTCCAAAAAATCCTGTCAACCTACCAGGAGGTTTATACTCATTTGGTAAAGAAAGACTTGAATGGCATTACCGGTTTAGCCCGGAAATTGTCAGATGCAGCCCGGCAAGCTGCGCAAACCGAGCCAGACGGCGCCGGTCGTCATATGATGCAGCACGTGATTGCAGGCGCAGAAAGTCTGAAGAGAGCCAAAAGCACAAAGGAATCACAAGAAGCTTTTGCTTCAATTAGTGATGCCCTTTTACCATTTTTTAAATCCTGGCCTAACCAGCTCAAACAGAATGAATTGAAGATGTGCCAGTGCAAGAATGACGGCCATTGCTGGCTTCAGCCGCTGAATTGCTCAGTTGCATGTCCATATAATTCAGACACCTCATCCGATTGTTCAGATATTGAAGAGGTAAAGTAATTATCCGTGTAGTGGCAAGGCGCGCCTTGCCACTACAATTATAGTAAACGACTTAAATAAGTTGACATTGAATGCTTGTCATTCCGAGCAAAGCGAGGAATCTTAAGATTTCTCAGTCGCGCGGCTCCTTCGAAATGACAACTTTCTTTTGTCGTTCACTATAGTTTGAATTTTTTATCTACCAATCTCTGGAAAACCGGAATACGTTCCATAGAAATAAAAAACAGCCTGTTTTGTTCTAATATTGCACGGTGCATTTCAATTGAGAAATATTGGTGGATAGATTTTTACGTTAAACCTCATTGCACGTAATTTTTATACCGCAAATAATATTGATAACTTACGTAAAAAACGATGAACTATTTTAGAACAGGGAATTGATTTTGCATAGTGCTTTCGTTTATACTATTTTTACGTCAGAAAATTTCAAAGAAAATTCCCCTGATTTATGAGTAAATTGTAACGGTGAAATATGAGAGAAATTGCAGGTAGCTATGAGCAAAATTAATAAGGTTATTGCCTGTATTCAAATTCTCATTTTTCTCAGTCTCACATTGTGTAGTAGTGGGATCAATATCCGTTTATCAGGAAAATCCGATGAATTTCCTTGTAAAGACCATCAGTGTGGTTGCAAATCGGAGGCTGATTGCAAGACCAACTGCTGTTGTTCACCACATGGAAATCAGTTAATGTCTCAACATGATGCAAAGACAAAGAAAAACAGTCTTCAATCATTCATTAGTAGCCTAAAGTGTAAATCGGGTAGCGATGCAATTACCTGTATAAACGCCGAACTCAAATACGTCCTGGAAGATTATTGTGAAATTCCCTCAATAACATTCTTCTGTTTTCTTGCGGGCGATACCCTGGCTCACCTCCGTGAAGTTCTGGTGTCACCTCCGGAAAAACCTCCACGATATCTCACATAAAGTCCAATCAGCAATTTGCAAAATTAACCAACAATAAATTCGTTGAGGAAACAAGATTGAGATAGGTAAAACCCCCTTTTACTTACTACGGGGATGCTCTATCTTATCCTTTTGTCTCCCGACGGCCATTTTCTACCTTTATCTTGCGTTTCCAATGAATAGTAGATGTGAGATAAACGGTACTCACTTTAAAAACTGGAGAGAATAATTTATGTTACATATTAAAGGACATCTTGCCGTTGTCGCAATTTTAGGGACAATGCTTGTTTCGGGGGATGCTATGGCCCATACAACGGTGTTGTCAAAAAACACACCCACTGATTACAGCAGCCGTGATGAGCTCGAAGGAACGAGCGGCCTCAATAATTTTAGTATACCTCACGGGTGTGACGGTCAACCTGTAAGGGCAATGAGCATTGTTTTCCCAAATGGCGCAGACAACATTGTCGAGCGCTCGGATACAGGCGAATCGGTGAGTCTTACTGACCATATAACGGGCAATCCCGTAATGGGCGCTAGTCCTGCCGTAAACAGCCTTTTCAAAAAAATCAACATATTGACAGGGACTGTTCCGTCATTTACCTCGCACGGTGAGGAAAAAACAGAAGATACCAGGGCTTTTGTTTATACAGGCGGCACGTTAAAGGACGGTTTTACGGGGCTTATTCCGTGGCGTGCAACCTTTCCCACGTTCAAATCGGATTCTTGTGCAACTGCGCTGACCGTGTACATTGCCATTGCCAACTATTGCACAAAATCCACGAGCGAAGACAAAGATGATCGCGCGGATATATGGATAGGGCGCTTAACTGAAAAATTTGATGATGAAGACGTT
>JACPHJ010000154.1 GCA_016188675.1 Planctomycetota bacterium | reverse complement strand
GACGCCGGGAGGGACTTTAGGCTGGTTCGCATCACTCTGCCAACTACGCAGGAACCGGTAAATGAACACACGTTTCATTTTGAACTGGACCGTGAGCGCCTGCGCAGAACGTTGCGGCGTGAGGGACGCTATCTGCTTCGTCCAACATGCAGGCAGCTTCACCTGGAACCGTCTGGGAGTCTTATCTTCTTTTGACCCGCATTGAGCAGGCATTTAAGGATTTGAAGGGAGAGCTTTCCATCCGACCCATCTGGCACCAACTGGGGAAGAGAATCGAAGCCCATATTTTTGTTTCCTTTTTAGCGTATTGTCTTCACACAACGTTGAGAAATCTTGCGCGGAAACGAGCCGCAGGACTTACGTCTGACGCAATCTTGAAAAAACTATCGAGTATTCAAATGATTGATGTTCATTTGCCGACAACAGATGGTCGTCACATTGTCATGAGCCGTTATACCCAACCGGATAAGGACGTTTCTCTCCTTTTATCTCAATTGGGATTAACGCTTCCTGAACAACCGCCACCAAAGGTTTATGCCTCTGGACAGATCGGCTTGTAGTGCCGACCTTTTTAGATGACCCTTGATTTTACTGGCTTTGCGCCTTGTCTACCCCTCGAATTGCGAAGGCCGGGTTAAACGCTCCACAATCTGCCGATCTATACTTTCATCAGCAAGAATGTTCAAGCTACCTCCTGAATCGGATAAACAACCTCATCCCGCAATGAATCATCTGCAAACGATAAGGCTGCTTGAACGGCATCGCGGGTAATACGGGGGTGGGCGTCAAGAATTTGTTCGACAGTTTCACCAGCGGCAAGCTTATCTAAAATAAACTCTACGGTGATGCGTGTCCCTGCAATGACCGGTTTACCCATCATCACAGCAGGATCTGATACAATCAATTTATTCTGCATTTTTCCTCCTATCAGATACCATATCGCATAACGGTTCGAGTGCTTGAAAAGGGCGTAGCCTTTTGGTGTCATCATCAAGCACTCTGTTATCTACCATTGCGGGCATTTTCTTTTAAAATGAATTTTGAAGGTTTGACCCTTCATTCTCTACTCCCTTGCTGAAGTCGTTGAAATACATAACGACCAGATGCAAAAATATGGAGGACAGGATGGTGTCAGGGATATGAATCTGCTGAGTTCGGCTGTAGCAATGCCTTACGCCTCTTTTTCAGGTAGTTTTTTCCACGCCGATATTTTTGAAATGGCTTCGGCTTATACTTTTCACATATCTCAAAACCATCCTTTTATCGATGGCAACAAAAGGACAGCCCTTGCATCTGCATTAGTTTTTCTTGAGTTAAACGGAATCACCATTGCCGACCCTGATGTTAAATTATTTGACGCCACGGTATCTCTTGCATCAGGAAAAATCGCAAAATCTGAGTTTGCTCATATTTTGAAAAGTCTTAGAAATTGACAATTACCCTCAACCGTAAAATGCGATAGTGGAAAAACACTCATAGTTAAATCCAAAATAGTTAAAAAAAGCCCGCGAAATACGCTAAAGTACGCGAAAGGGATTTCGTATGTTTCGTGTATTTCGTGGGCAAATTTGCTAATTTTCAGCGACATCAGGCGATTTAACCTTCTTGCCAATCTTGTTTTCAGTGCCATCCAAGATTCTTTTTATGTTGGATTTGTGACGGATAATAAGAAGTATTGAGATGAATATGGAAAACAATGTTAGCGGAAGTCCATGACCAAAAGGTTTATTGCCAAATAGTATTATACTTGCCACAATCGCTATTGAACTAATCATGGATCCCAAAGATATGTAACGGGAAATGAAAACTGTCAATGACCATACTGCGAGTGCGATGAAGAGCGGTACAGGGGCTAGCCACAAAAAAACCCCGCAGCCTGTCGCTGCGGCCTTTCCTCCTTTAAAACCCAGAAAAATTGGGAAAGTATGGCCGCATATTACCCCCATTCCGCATAAAATTAACGCCAGATTATGTCCGTTACCAGAAAACAGCCGATCAAAAAAATAAAGCGGCAAAAAACCCTTGAGCATATCCAGGAAAAACACCAATATGCCATACGGTTTCCCCAATGCCCTCGCAACGTTCGTTGCGCCTGGATTACCGCTCCCAATTTGCCGGATATCGATGTCTTTTATGAACTTTGTCAGTAAAAATCCAAAGGGGATGCTGCCTATGAAATATGCAATGACCGGAGCTATTATATTTTGTATGAGCATAGTTACGACCTTAAATTCCCGAGTTCACAGAAAGATACTTTAATTTTCCTGTATAATCATTATTCCTTGAAAGATCCAATACACGCCACCAAAATCTGTGCAGAGAATGAAGCGTCTGACATTGACGAATATATTTTTTCCAGTCTCTGTCAATCGCATTACCAAATAAAATATAAGCCTTAAGAAACCTGATCCTGTCCGTTTTAGAAATCAAAGCTATTTTTTGGTTCAAAAATTCCCCTGCCTTATCGCCATGGGAAACTGGCATGTTGGATTGATATTTTTTACAAGAGAACCAACGCAGTTTCTCAAGAGAACGGTCTAAACGTAATAAATTCTTCATCCTTTGATGAATATCCAGCTTATTTAATACGACCGACTTATCCAGGTCTATAATATATGCAGTAAACTCCTCATTTGAACCTCCCTTCAGGAGTATATTTTTCAGATGCAAATCTGCGTGGTATATCCCTGCATCATGCATATTTCTTATTAATTTTACAAGAGCAGAGATTACAGGCTTTTTGGACTTTTGTATATAGTTAAAAGAAGATTCTTTCAGGAATTGGATTATATCCAATGCCCCCGGAATCTCCTTCGATATTTCGCTTGGTTATGGCAATCACTTCGGCAGATGGTACGCCTTTTTGAGATGCAATCTCACTTATACATATCTCGTTTAACGGCCTGTTCTCATTGAAAAAAATCCCCCCGAAGGGTTTGCCCAATAACCCGCCGTGCCTGTAGTCCCTGATAACAAGCCGTTCCCTGCTATTTCCTGTAATTGGTACGGACAAATAACTTCCCCTTCCAAATTTTACCTGGGTATCGTTTTTGTACTTATGCAGGAATTCTGGATCAAAGATCAAGTCGGTTATAATTCTTTGATACCCTTCTTTTACAAATAAGGTGGTATTGCCTCTTTTAATCACGGAAAAGGACGGTGGTATTTTTAGTTTTTGTGACATGAAAATAGTATATATTAAGATATAAACGAATACAAACGTAAATTGAATGGATTGTTATTGAAAAGAACTTTTCTAAGGTTTATAGTAGCAAGCTAACTCTTTAAAATAAACTCTTTCAAACATAAACACGATGGAAAAGCAATTCGATAATCCAGGAAAAATCCTGGTAGTTCGTTTGGGCGCAATGGGCGACATCGTCCATGTTATGCCCGCGGTAAAAAATTTGAGATCGGCTTTTCCTTCCGCCCATATTTCCTGGCTTGTAGAGGACAAACACAAAGACCTGGTTGAATGCCTTCGGGAAATAGATGAGGTCATTGTCTTTCCGAGAAAAGCATGGCAAAGCTCCTTAAAACATCCACACAAATATTTTAAGATAATTTCAGACGCCCGGTTATTCCTTAAAAAATTAAGGGGTAAAAAATACGACGTTGCCTTGGATTTTCACGGCAATTTCAAGAGCGGATTGTTAACTTACCTGAGCGGAACCACGACCCGAATTGGTTTTTCCAAGGGATATTGCAAGGAATTTAATTTTATTTTTACCAATTTACGGATTACCCCGCAACAAAAGAAGATGCACAGGGTTGATAAATATCTCACCCTTTTACGTGGTCTGGGTATAGAGGCACACTATCAAAGACCCGTATTTTCTATCCCGGATACTGACCGCCTTTATATCGAAGATTTTATTCATCAGAATCGTTTAAACCAAAAATCTATTGCAATAATTCATCCTGGGACAAGCCTGTTTGGCAAATATAAGCGCTGGCCGCCTAAAAATTATGCCGTTCTGGCTGATAGATTAATACAGGAACTCGGTTATTCGGTTATTTTTACATGGGGCGATCAGGAATACAAAATAGCAGAAGAAATCGTTTCTTTTATGCGTCATCAGGCTACGATAGCCTGCAAGACAACTTCAGTAAAACAATTGGTCGCATTGTTGCAGCATGCGCATCTTTTTATCGGCGGCGATACCGGGCCCACTCACATTGCCTCATGCATCGGGATTTCCACCATTGCGATTTTTGGGCCCAAAGATCCTGTCATCTATGCCCCTTACAATGACAATGCCGTGGTAGTGAGAAAAGACATCCCCTGCAGCCCTTGTGAAAAGCGGACGTGCGACCATGTCACGTGCATTCAATCAGTAACACCGGATGATGTCCTCGACGTTGTCTGTAAGTTAAAAAAGAAGTTTGACTTTTCAAATATCGCTTGATATTATAACTTCTCTTTATTTTCGTTAATGACTGAAAAGGAAATGGTTAATTGTGGAACCTGTAAATATATTTGGCCCGATAAAAACTCTTATGGATGAGGTTGAAGTCCGATTCCATAAGGAACTAAAACCCGAAACCAATTCATTAGCCGACCTTATCTCCCATATTGGCAAATATAAAGGGAAAAGACTGCGTCCGGCATTGGTGCTGTTGGCAGGCAAATGCGTAGGAGATATAGCGCCCCAGCACATAGATATTGCCGTTGTGGTAGAAATGGTGCACACAGCAACCCTCGTACATGACGATATCATAGACGAAGCCTCCATGAGGCGGCACGTTGAGAGTGTAAATTCAAAATGGGGCAGGGAAATTTCCATCCTGTTTGGTGATTATCTGTTTTCCCGAGGGTTTACAATACTTTCTGCGCTTGACTCGCAGGTTGCAACCCTGCTTCTTTCCCAAACCGTTAATATCATGTCCGAGGGCGAACTCATTCAACTTCAAAGGCGTTACGATATCGGACTCAGTGAAAATGATTATTTCGACATTATTGAGCGAAAAACCGCTTCCCTGTGCGCTGCTAGCTGCCGTTTGGGGGCTACGTTCGCAGGGGCCAACCGCAAGGTTTCGGAAATGTTATCCAATTACGGTTTAAAGATTGGCATTGCCTTTCAAATCGTGGATGATTGCCTCGATGTGATGGGCACAGAAGAAGAAATTGGAAAATCTTTAAATTCGGATATACAAAAGGGAAAGCTCACGCTGCCTCTTATCCGCCTTGTTAATCAACTCCCCAGAAACAAGCTTGAATCGGCAAAAGACCTCATCTTCCAGCACAATGTAAAAGAAACCAAGAATGCGATTGTCGAGCTTTTAACTAAGCACGATGCGGTAGAATATGCCTTCAATACGGCCAAAAATATCGTCAAACAGGCGCAGGAGGAAATTGCCCCGCTTCCCGATTCTCAATATAAAACAGCCCTCCTGGAATTGGCCGATTATATCGTCACACGGCGGGAATAAGGTTAAATTTCATTCCATCTCCGGCGGCAATAATTTTCAGTCCTGTCTCCTTCGATAATTGTTCTGCAACCACGCGCGGCTGCGCCTTAACCATTGTCATGCCAAAGTGATTTAAGATCGTCACCTTCGGCTTCAATGTCGTTACAATTTCCTTCACGTCTTTGATGCTCAGGTGATAAAGCCAGCCCTTCATATCTTTATCCACCGTATAACGAACTACATTCACTATCAAAACATCTCCCTTATAGTGTTTCAGTAATTCAGGGAAATAGCGGGTATCCACAATCAGCGAAATCGTATACTTTGGAGTAAAAAAATTTATGCCGTATGTCTCGCTTGGGTGATGGTGCTTTAAAGGCGTTTCAAAAGTAACCGTATCGGACAGTCTATAGCTTCCGCCTTCTTTAATAATTTCTATGCGGGATATATACTCCCTCACATACTTGAAAACAACCGGGTCTTCTGTTAATGCATCTTCGGGTGTGTAAAGCACACCACGTTTCTTAAAGCCCCCCTCAGTCATCGCCTCAATCATTACATTGACATCGGCGGCGTGGTCGAGATGCCTGTGCGTGAGAATAATAGCATTCAGCTTCATGGGATCCATCTTTGGCCTGCTTGAAATGCACCTCACCAGGCACCCGGGACCAGGGTCTACCAGTACATTAAAACCGTCTAAGGAATACCACATCCCTCCGGAGGCGCGTAACTGCTTGGACACCACAATCCTGGCGCCTGCCGTACCCAGAAATTTTATGTAATCTGTTTCTGTCGTTTCTATCATAGGGAGGATAATACCATGAATTCCCGAAGGTATCAACAGCACACTTCACAACGTTCATTCTTCTTTCTTGACTCCCGGACAGGACAATAATAAACTCATATAGTAAAGGCAATAGGTAAGTAGACATATAAGGTGTCACATTATAAAAGAGGAGATGTTGAAATGATAGAAGAAAAAACGGAGGCAATTTCTTATGAACTTCCGGCAACGGTATTCGAAGAAAGAATTTCCTGGCCGGAATCAAATAAGGTAAAAACACTTGCGAATAAAAGTTTTCTCACCAATGTAATCTCCGCCCTTGTATTTGGAACCGTTTATTTCAGCCCCGAATTTACTGGCCGAAGCGCACTCATGATGGCTAGTCTTTTCGCCCTGTCGGGCGCATTAACCAACTGGCTGGCCATATATATGCTATTTGAAAGAATACCCGGACTTTATGGCTCCGGAATTATTACCCTGAGGTTTGACCAATTCAAAGAAAGCATTCGTTCTCTGGTCATGGAGAATTTTTTCACCGAAGAAAATTTCGTGAAGGTTGCGCAGGGTGCACTGCCTCATAAAATACAACCTGAATTAATTATGGATAAGATTGATTTTGATAAGGTATTCGGGGGGTTCGTAACGGCAATTAAAAACTCCACCTTTGGCAGCATGTTCAAATTGTTTGGCGGTGAAAAGGCATTAGAACCTCTGCGTAAGCCTTTCAAAGCGGAATTCGAAAAACAGGCATCAGAAATCATATGCAATATTGACATAGCCTCTGTCTTACGAAAAGAAACTGATTTCGATGCATTCAAGTCGAAAATCAGCTCTATGGTGGACACCACATTAAACGAACTCACGCCCCAGCGGGTAAAAAAAATCGTTGAGGACATGATGCGCACACACCTGGGCTGGCTTGTCGTCTGGGGAGGAGTATTTGGCGCCCTGATCGGCTTCGTCAGCGCTGTATTTTTTTAAACAACCGTTTTTGTAACAAGCGTAAAAACCACGAAACAAAAGACAGGAATACAGTAACCGAGAGAATTACAGATGTCCTCAAAAACTCATTTTTTGCTTAACGACAAAGAAATCTTTGCCATAGAGCATCCTGGTATGCTGGCGCTGGACTATCTTCGGAGAATTCAAAAGTTGGCAGGCACCAAAGAAGGCTGCCGCGAAGGGGATTGTGGGGCTTGTACGGTGCTTATTGGCGAACCCGACGGTGATTCTGTAGTCTATAAACCTGTCACCTCCTGCCTGATGCCGTTGGGCGAACTGCACGGCAAACACCTGGTTACCGTGGAAGGTTTGAACATGCCTCATCTTTCGCCGGTACAGCAGGCCATTGTGAACGAAGGGGCTACTCAGTGCGGTTTTTGCACGCCGGGCATCGTCGTCTCTCTTACGGGCTATTTGATGAAGGATGCTAAGGAAATAACCAGGGAGGGTGTAAAGAAGACACTCAGTGGCCATCTGTGTCGTTGTACGGGTTATCGTTCCCTGAAGCAAGGAATGGATTTCCTGAAAAAGACGGTTGAAAACCGAACGGGAATCCGGTCTCTTATTCTGAACAAAATGATTCCTGAGTACTTCTCGCAAATCCCTGCCCGACTGCGCAAGATTCCTGCACTCAACGTTAACAATGAAGAAAAAATGCCGGAATATTTCATTGCCGGCGGCACTGATGCGTATATACAAAAGTGGGATTTCCTGCCCGAATCTCAGGTTTACATCCTTAATTTACGCCCCGAAATGAAGGGCATCTCCAAAGAGAACGAATATGTTCGTGTTGGTGCGCTGACGACTTTTGAAGAATTTGCGAACCATCCCGAAATAATCAGGATTATTCCCGACATTCAGGCGTACGTTCTTCAGGTTGCTTCTTTGCAAATCCGCAACCGCGCCACAATAGGCGGAAACATTATAAATGCCTCGCCCATTGGCGATATGACGAACCTCCTGCTGGCATTGGAATCTATGCTGGTTTTGAAAAATGGCGAAACGAGTCGAACCGTACCCATTACGTCCTTCTTCAAAGGTTATAAACAGATGGACAAAACACCGTCAGAAATTCTGGTGGATATTCTCATACCAACACCCTCCGCAGGCACTAAAATCAATTTTGAAAAGGTTTCTAAAAGAAAGTTCCAGGACGTCGCATCCGTGAACACCGCTATGAAACTGCGTAGTGAAGATGATATTATTTGTGAGGTGGGACTGTCCATGGGAGGTGTTGCGCCAGTACCTCTTCTTTTAAAGGCAACCTGCAAATATTTACTTGGGAAGCGGGTTTCCAGAGAGACGATTGAAGGCGCTTTTTCTATTATACAGCAGGAAATTTCCCCTGTTAGCGATATTCGGGGCAGCGCAGAGTACAAAAGGCTCTTAGCCCGTCAATTACTTATTGCCCATTTTACCAAACTATTTCCTGAAAAAGTGAAACTGAGGGATTTCTATGAAACGGATTGATGCCGCATCTCACGTGCGGGGCGAAGCCCAATTTGTGGACGATGTGCCCCCGCCGGCAGAGATGCTGTATGCCGCCGTGTTTTCTTCGTCTGTGATGCATGGAAAAATCCTTGCCCTGCATATAGAAGATGCCCGCTCGCTGGATGGGGTTGTAGCCATTTTAACTGCAAAAGACATCCCCGGTGAGAATCAAATCGGCACTGTTATTCCGGATGAAGAACTGCTGGCCAGTAAAGAGACGCACTACGTGGGACAGCCAGTGGCGGTAATAGTAGGAACGACTCCGGAAATTGTCCAGAAAGGCGTCAGAAGGATTACCATGGACGTGGCTGAGCTGCCTGCCGTTACTGATCCAAAAGAGGCTTTTCTGGAAGGTAAAATCATTGGTACCCCGCAGGTCTTTGCTTTGGGAGACGTGGATACCGCATGGCAAAAGTGCGACCTCATTGTAGAAGGCTCATGTGATATAGGTGGCCAGGAGCATTTATATCTGGAAACCCAGCGGGCACGGGCGATCCCACTGGAGGGAAATGTCATTCGTATCCATTCGTCAACCCAGGGGCCAAGTCTGGTACAGAGGCATGCTGCGAAAATTCTGGGGATACCCAATTGCCTTGTCGAAGTAGATGTGAAACGATTGGGCGGAGGTTTTGGCGGTAAGGAAGATCAGGCAACGCCATGGGCTTGTATGGCAGCCCTTGCAGCATGGCATACGAAGAAACCCGTGGAATTAGTGCTTCGGCGGGCGGACGATATCAGAATGACCGGCAAACGACACCCGTATAAATCTGATTTCAAAATAGGTGTTTCCGAAGAAGGCAAAATACTGGCGTATGAGGTCAAACATTACCAGAACTCCGGCTCAACGGCAGATTTGTCTCTTGCAGTTTTAGATAGGACGCTCTTTCACAGCACCAATAGCTATTTCATTCCCAATGTGAGGATTTTTGGGGTCTGCTGCCGGACCAATCTCCCGTCGAATACTGCCTTTCGGGGCTTTGGAGCGCCGCAGGGGATGTTTGTCATGGAAAGCGCAATTGCGAAGGTTGCAGAAAAACTGGGCATGTCCCGCGAAGATATTCAGGCCAAAAACCTGCTTAAAGAAAACGACGTCTTCCCGTATGGTCAATGGGCCATGAACTGCCGCACCCGGATGACGTGGGACAAGGCTGTGGAAAGTTATCAACTGCCAGAAATTCGCAGGCGTATAGAGGATTATAATAAAACCCATTTTGAGACGAAAAAAGGATTTGCCCTGATGCCTGTGTGTTTTGGTATCTCTTTTACTACAACCTATATGAATCAGGCAAGTGCGTTAGTTCACGTATACACTGACGGAAGCGTAAGTGTTTCCACGGGCGGGGTGGAGATGGGCCAGGGGCTTAGTACGAACATTCTTACGATTGCTGCAAGGACATTGGGGATTAGACCCAGCCGTATTAAGATTGAAAGCACAAACACCACCCGCACCGCCAACATGTCACCAAGCGCCGCCAGTGCAACGACGGTTTTAAACGGGAATGCCACGCTGATAGCAATTGGACAGATTCTTGACCGTTTAAGGGTTGTGATGGCCAAAGAACTTTGTGTTCCGGAAAAAGAGAAAATCACCATCGTTGATGAAAAGGTTCTTTACGAAGGCAACGAAACAGGATGGACGTGGAACCGGCTGGTTCAAACGGCCTATCTGAATCGCATAGACCTTTCTGCGCACGGTTTCTTTGCCACGCCGAAAATATATTTTGACAAGACAGAAGGAAAAGGCCGTCCCTTTGCCTATCACGTCTTTGGGACGGCGATTATCGAGGTAACGCTGGATTGCATGCGTGGTATTTACGATGTTGACTCAGTTAAGATTGTGCACGATCTGGGCAGGCCGCTCAATGAACTTGTAGACCGTGGCCAGGTAGAAGGCGGCCTGGCTCAGGGGTTGGGCTGGATGACCATGGAAGATTTGCGTTTCAACGAAAAGGGACAATTACTCTCAGGCACCCTGGCTACCTATAAAGTCCCCGATGTCTATTTTATGCCTGACGATATTGAAGTGACGTTTTTGGAAAATGCAAAGGAACCCCTGGGGCCATACGGAAATAAGGCAGTTGGCGAACCGCCTTTTATGTATGGAATCGGCGTTTTCTTTGCGATCCGGCACGCCATGCGGGCATTCAGACCACAGAAAGAATTTGCGTTTACCTCGCCTTTGACGCCGGAAAGGGTATTGTTGCAATTGTATTATGAGAAAAGTTATTGAAGAAGCGCTCCGCTCGATGGAGCGAGGTGAACCCTGCGTAATAGCCACGGTGGTTCTCACCAGGGGTTCTACTCCACAGAAGGCCGGTACAAAATTATTAATTCGCCGGGATGGCAGTGGTGTTGGTACCCTTGGCGGCGGTTGTATTGAAGGAGAGATTTGGTGTTTGGCGAAAAAGATTTTGCAAGAACAGGGTGGTCCATTGTTTTGCCGGTATGACTTGAACGAGGCGTTTGCAGCCAGGGATGGTTTGGTCTGCGGCGGTACCATGTTTTTTTTCATGGATCCCATCGTGAAAACAGATCATTTCAAACTATTCGCGCAGGAAATAGTAACGGCATATCGTGGCGGCCCCCCTGTGGCTATGGCTACCGTGGTAAATGTCCCCGCTGGAAAGTCCAATTTAGGCGCTAAATTGCTCATTAAGGAGGACGGCTCTGTGCAAGGGAGTTTGGGTAATGTGAAACTTGAGCGGGAGGCCACTTCGATTGGTAAAACAATCATTACTTATGGAGGTAACAAAATTTTTCAAGCCGCAGATGGAACAGAAATATTTGTGGATGGATTCGCCGCTCCGCCAAAGCTGGTCTTAATGGGCGGCGGCCATGTCAACAAGGCGGTTTCCCGGCTGGCTGCCGCATTAGAATTTCGTATCTATATCGTTGATGACCGCCCGGAATTTGCCAATAAAGAACGCTTTCCTGAGGCTGAGGGCATAGTCGTTGCAGATTATAGCGAGGGCTTAGAAAAAGTAGCCGTCAATCCCAACACTTACATCGTCGTGGCCACCCGCGGTCATCGTTTTGATGATATGGCGTTAATGGCGGCTATTCGCACGCCAGCCCGCTATATAGGACTGTTAGGAAGCAAACGCAAGACGCTTGCAATTTACAAGAATCTCCTGAAAGAAAATATACCGCAGGAACGTATTGATGAAGTACATGCCCCGATAGGACTGAAAATCGGCGCACATACACCCGAAGAACTGGCAGTCAGTATCATGGCAGAAATCATCATGATCCGACGCGGAGGCAGCGGTATGCCCATGAAAATGGATATTGAAAAACATCCTTGACTTTTTCAATATTAGTGCTATTATTTTAAAAATCGTAATATTGCAGCTGTGGAGGGGTTATTATGTCAAGTTTAGTCAGATTCGGAGTTTCTCTCGATAAGGAATTGCTCCAGAAATTCGATGAGCGTATAAAAGAGAAGAAGTACACGAACCGCTCTGAGGCCATACGAGACCTGATCAGGGATGATCTGGTCAAAAAAGAATGGCAGGAAGGCAAAGAGGTTACCGGATCAATTACCATTGTCTATAATCACCACAAGAGGGAATTGACCAATCTCCTCATTGACATTCAGCATGACTATCACAACATCATCCTTTCTACCCAACACATCCATTTAGATCACGACAATTGCCTGGAGATAGTTGTAATAAAGGGTAAACCGAAGGAGATAGAGGCATTATACGGAAAATTGAAATCCGCAAAAGGCGTAAAACACGGAGGATTTTCCATGACCACAACGGGAATGGAGATAATTTAAGTAAGAATCCATCCGCGGAGCAGGTGGCTTTGGGTTAACATCTAAAAGGGGATGGGTTTGCCACTTGTACTCGTCACACAAACTGTAAGTAATTCTCGTAATATGTAGAACTAACAGTGATTCGGTTTCATGCAACCAAAACACTTCTTTGGTGTCTAAGCGGTAAGTCTATTTGTATTTTACAATGTCTTATACTTAAAAAAGAACATCTCATTGGCAAAATACAGGCTTGACGAGGCCGGTTCCGTCATACTTATCGAAGTGCATAACTGGCATCGCCGTTGTTCTCTGACCACGCTCACAGGGCGTGGTTTTTCTAAAATATCAATAAAATTTTTTCCATTATCGGTATTACGATTACATTATTCATGCTACTAACACATCTAGATAAAACACACAAAGAGTTTAAATTTATGCGGAAGAGTTTATGCACTTATCTATCAGCTATTCTTTTTCTATTTTATATCTTTATATTGAACAAATCTGCCTATGCCCACCACGGCGGAGTTTCATCAGCCTTCGGACCGGGCGCGCCCATCGAAACGGCGTCTCCATTAGCGCTTGGGAAGGGAAGATATTTAATCTATGAAAAGTTTGAGTATGTCCCGTTTGAACAAAAAGGCCATGTCGAACCGGAAAATATCGATACACATACGTTTTTCAATACCCTTGTTGGTTATGGCTTTACCGACGCCCTTTCTGTATATGCAGGATTGCCTTTTGCCATAAAAGAGCAAGACACTCTGGGCACATCGGACGGCTTCGGAGACCTGGGTTTGCTTGTTCAATATGGTTTTAAACTGGGCGAGAGGGACGGGATTCGCGGTTTGTATCGCTACGGCCCGGAAGACTCTTATGGCGCTGAATACAGCAGTGATGACCTAAAGATGTCGGTAATAGCAGGCATGACCGTGCCGACGGGCACCACCTCTAACCGTGATGACAATGGGAACAGGTTTGATATGGGCATGCAGCCCGGCTTTGCCGCGCCGAGTTTTACCGTCGGTTTTTCCGCCTCAAAAATGGTTGTTCCTCATGTTACCTTAACAGGAGATACGTCAATTCTGACATTTACAGAAACGAACGACGGCAAACCTGGTAATGAGGTTCGTTTTAATACGGCATGTGGCTATGAAATCTTTGAAAAGCCTAATGGGTTTCTCTCCAGACTCGATATTATCGGAGAATCCAATTTTCTTCATCTAACAAAGGACTTGAATGAGGATGGTGAAAAAGAAAACGATTCCGGCGGATCTATGCTTTATCTCTCACCCGGCTTACGGGCTACCTTTGGCAAGTATGTGAGCGTTGGGGCATTAATCAAGATTCCCACGTGGAAGGATCTAAACCATGAATCCGAGCAACAGGGCGCCGAAGGCCTGGAAGAGTACAGGGCGATAGTCACCTGCTCAATTTCCTTTTAAAGTAGTGGCAAGGCGCGCCTTGCCACTACGTTGATTTAAAATATTGAACAGCGAATTGAATAAAATTGTTAGTGAGTAGGGCGGGCATCGCCCACCTATTGTCATGCCCGAATGCCTTTGTCGGGCATCCACGTCTTTAAACCGCTGGATTTCCGCCAAACCTGTCCTCGTGTAAACGGGGAAACATGCGGGAATGACATGCTTTAAACAGCAACAGTTTGAAAGCCATTAAAAATACAGAAAAAGACTGTCCCCCGCTGGCGGGGGCGAAGGGGGTAGAAAAACATACGGGGGCAATTGGTATTCAATGCGATATTTAGAAAAAACAAATAAAATCATATTGAAAGGGATTTTGTCATGCTTAAAAATAACCATTTAATAAAATGTACGGTAATTTCGTTGATATTCCATGCCTGTTCTATACCTGTCGTATCCGCCCATGAAGGACACGATCACTCTCACGAAGAGATAATTACCATCGGGAAAAAGACCTTTGTTCATCTCCAAACAATCCTGTCAACCTACCAGGAGGTGTATGTTCATTTGGTAAAGAAAGACATGCACGGCATTCCAGATTTAGCTCATAAATTGTTAGATGTTGCCCGCCAAGCTGCTCAAACCGAGCCAGACGGCGCCGGCAGGCACATGATGGAGCACGTTCGGGCAGGTGTGGAAGGTCTTAAAAAGGCAAGGAATATTCAGGAAGCACAAGGTGCATTATTAGCAATTTCCAACAGTCTTATTCCCTTTTTTAAGGCGTGGCCAAACCAGTTGAAACGCAATGAGCTGAAACTCTGCTACTGCAGGAAGGATGAACATTCATGGCTTCAGCCGCTTAATTGCTCAGTCGCATGCCCTTATAATTCAGACACGTCATCCAATTGTACCGATATCGAAGAGATAAAGTAGTGGCAAGGCGCGCCTTGCCACTACAGGTGTTTTGAATTTTTGGGCAGCAAATCGAATACAATTTCTCGTTTCTCATGTTTCACCAAGCGAGACAATTCATGTATTTTACACCGGCCACCGGATGACGGATGGTTGATTTTGTCATTGTAAAAACAGGTGACTCGTTCGATTCAGAATAAAAAACTGGGTGTTAAGATAACAAATTTGAAGTGACAATTACTTAATATTTAAGATGCGACCCTCTACTTCTCCTATTATCTCATCATGCTTATAAACACTTTTTAAAATGGCAAAATATTGCCTGATAATTGTATATGTCTCCTGAGAAAATAAAACTGTGCCCGGAATGCGGCTCAGAGTATTATGCGCATATTTCAGCATGCGCCGACTGTGGCATCCCTCTGAAAATGCCGGAAGAGATCGAAAAAAAGAGGGATAATAAACCGGACGTTACCGCGCATCTCCATGACGAATGGGTTACAATCAGGGAAGAAGGGAAAGAAGGCGTCCGGGAGTTATCGGATTTACTTTCGAGAAACGGAATTTCTTCTAAAATTGCATTGGCGCCGGGTTGCAGTACGGGAAAGTGCGGATGCCGGTATCTTCTTTTGGTGGCAAAAAGAGATGCCCACGCCGCACACTATTGCATTGAGGAATTTCACACACAAAAGTATCCTGAAATCAAAACCTCCCAGGAATGGGAATTACAGGGAAGGTGCCCTGCCTGTGGTTATTGTGTGAGTCCCGACACAAAAGAATGCCCTGATTACGGTCTCTTGTTAATTAGTGAAAAGTAATCGCTTATTTTCAAAGATTCGACCCCTTGCATCCTCAGTCTCCTGCAAATTCTGATTGTTTTTCAAAATAAACGCTTGTTCCCATAGCCTTGTGAAGTTTTAGATACGCAATCGCTGCAGATGCTTTCCTATCGATGTAAAGTAAGGTCGCCTGATTGAGTTCGCTCTGGGCTGTAGTGACATCTGTCATGTCGGTCAGACCGCGCTTAAAGCGTTCTGTAGCTAGTGCTACGGTCTCTATGCGATGATCCAGTGCCTGTTTCTGCTCAGTTACAGCATTAAGGCCATTCAGGTATTCGCTAAGTGCAGTTTTAGACTCCTGTAAAGCAATGAGACCTGCGTTTTCATAAGATAGCAATGCAGCATTTGCTCTTGCATTGCTTGCATCGATTGCGCCTCGTAATTTTCCAAAATTCAACAAAGGTGCGGTAATACCTGTTGCCAGTGACCAAATTGGATTACCTGAAAGTGGAACGCTTATAGTGCCGTCTTGAACACCAAAGAAAGCTTTGACACTAATGCGTGGCCATAGGTCAGCTTCTGCTTTGGCAAGATCTGCCTGAGCTGCTAAAAGATTAGCTCTGCTGGCACGCAGATCAGGCCTTGAGCGCATCCTTAACATCGAAATATCAGATGCTGTTTTTTCTTGGGGTACAGTCAACTCACTTTTGGTGTTGTTAAGGATATGGCTAAGTGAACCAGATTCTTTTCCGAGCAATCGCTCTATCTTATATTCCGCAGCATCCAATGAGGCTTTAGCAAGAGGCAAACGCGTTGCAGTTTGAGATCGCTCGGCTTCTGCTCGCTTTTGATATGTTGCGTCGATTAATCCAGCTTTTGTGCGCACCGAAATTAATGTCACTTGTTCATCTTGAACTGATAGCAACTCCTCAGTTTCCAGAAGGGTCTGCTCGGCCTGTCTCCACTCTATTACAGCACGCAGTAATTCTGCGATAACGGTATTGGTTACATCTTCCGATAAAGCGATGCTTGCCTCGATTCTTTGCTGTGCGGCTTCCGCTGATGCTTCTGTTTGTCCAAAAACGTCTAATTCCCAAGCAGCATCAAATCCCCCTTGTGCTATTGAGAACGGTTTATCAAAACCAACCTGCTTATTTCCACGCGACGCAACAGTGTTAATTGAAATATCTGGAAAGAAGCCCGATTCTACAGATCGCGCTATTCCACGCGCCTCGTTCACTCGCGCACGGGCAATCTGGATATCGAGATTCTGCTTGAGCAAATCATCGGCCAGCCTATCCATAAGCGGATCGTTAAAATCCTGCCACCAGCGATTTCCAATCGCTACTGGCGTGGTTTGCGGTGCGGAACTATTCCGCGTGGTTAACGACTCCAGCTGCGCGCAGGCAGATAGCAGAAAAAATGTGCAGCAGAAGAAAATGGTGCGGGACAAGATCATTTTGCCTCCGTATCCGATGCATCAATAAATACATCCATCTGCTGGCCGACATAGATATGCGATGTCTTCGCTGGTAATGCGTAGATAACCTGCAGCACACGCGTATCCACGCGCTGACCGGCAACCGCCAGATTCTGCTTCGGTTTCACATAGGGCTCGAACCTTACAAAACAAAGCGGTACACGCGTTTCAGTCTCACCGCGTTTGATACCCTGCGCCGGGCTTTGTTCGCGGATTCGTGAGACGTTTTCTTCATCAATCTCCACGCGAATATGTAGCTGGCTCACATCGCCCATACGCATCAAGGGCTGCGCCAGCGCCCCGGCACTCGCAAACTCGCCAGGGCGTACATTGACTTCCAGCACCTCGCCATCCACGGGCGCGTGAATATTCAGGCGATGCTTGGTAGTTTGTGCCTGCTCCAACTGCGCCTTGATCTCCTCAATCCGCGAAGCGGCAAGCTCTTTGGCATATCGGCGGCGGTTCACTTCATCTTTGGCAACAGCACGCGTATCATCCATGCCGCTGACAATGGCAAATTGCGCCGCCGCATCCGCTGCCTGAATCTTTGCGGAAGCAAGGTTTCTTTGCAGCATGACAATTTGTGCATCAATATCGCGCTGGTCGAGCGCAAACAGTATATCTCCTTTCTTCACCTGATCGCCGACTTTCACCGCTACGCTACGGACAACGCCAGGCAATTCAACGCCGATGCTGATTAATTCGCTTTTTGGCTCAACCACGCCGATACCAGCAACACTCTGCGCGTAGTTGGCTTTGGGCGGGATGACATCGGGCGTTCTTGCTTCAGGCTCACTGCGGCCAAACACGGAAACCAGCGCGAACATAGCGCCAATTGCAGCGATATAGGGCAATTTCCAGCGCGGAGGAAATGACAGTTTTTTCATAGTTTCTCCTTATGAATAAATGCATCGGTGGCATAATCGCCAATAATGCGGCCATCGCTCATCTCAAGGATGCGGTCGGCAAAATGGTAAATGCGGTTATCGTGGGTCACAATCAGCACGGCACGGTTGGTATCGTTGGCGATATCACGCAGAATCTCCATCACTGCCTGGCCAGTTTTAGCATCCAGCGCCGCCGTTGGCTCGTCACACACAATCAGCTTCGGGTTATGCACCAGTGCCCGCGCAATCGCCACGCGCTGCTGCTGACCACCTGAAAGCTGACGCGGTAATTTCTCGGTGTGTCCTTGCATGCCGATATGCTCAAGTATCACTCTGGCGCGATCTGCCGCTTCCTCATCCAGTACGCCAGCAGCAATCAGCGGCATGGCGGCATTCTCGGCGGCGGTCAGCGCGGGAAGCAGGTTATATTGCTGGAAAATGAAACCGATAGACTCCCTGCGAAACAGGACTTTTTCCTTATCGCTCATGCGGCTTAAACGATGGCTGAGAATATCGACTTCGCCACTGGTGGCAGATAAAATGCCGGAGATGGCCGAAATCAGGGTGGTTTTGCCACAGCCCGACGGGCCTACCAGCATGGTAAGTTCCCCCATGCGGATTTCGGCATTAATATCATGCAGCACGCGGATACTCTCGTCGCCTGCTGGAAATTCCTTAATGAGATGGCTGATGGTAGCGGCGTTTTGCATGGCTACCCCCTAAACACAATGGCAGGGTCAAGACGAAAGACCTTGCGTAGGCTGAACAGAATCGACAGCACAATGATGATAAAAATGGCAACAAATGTTCCCGCTAGCACCTGCCAGTGCAGCACAAACCCCTTGAGAGCCGGTGCGCTGCTGGTGACTTCAAAAAATAGCGCCGTAAAGCCGATGCCCATGCCGTAGCCAATCAATCCCACGATGGAGGCTTGCGTCATTACCAGACGCAGTAGCTGGCTATTGGTGACGCCGACGGCTTTCATCGCCGCAAACTGTTTAAGATTCTCAACCACAAAAATATAAAATGTCTGCGCGGTAATCGCTGCGCCAATAATTGCACCGAGAATAATGGTAATCCCGAAATTGATGGGAATACCGGTGCGCTCAAGAATGTAATTGATGCTGCGCCATGCGAATTCATCGCGTGTCAGTGCCTGTAGGCCTGTGTGTTCTTCAATGCGTATTTTAAGCTGCTCAATATCCTCCCCCGCCTTTGCCTTTACCAGCACAAACGGCAGCTTGTTGCGCTGGGGCGGAGTGATATCCCGCGCCGTGTCATACGATACATACATAATGGGAAAGGTGAAAAAGGTTGGATGCACTTCGCAAATGGCATTTACGATCAGACGATTATCATTCAGCTCGATATACCGCCCAAGCTCCACTTCCTTGCCCGGCCATGTGAAATAATAGCCATTCACATCCATCATAGCGGTTTGTGGCTGGCGGATAGAGGCCGGATCGCCCATGATCTTTTCAGGGCATCCCACAAGGCTCACATCATCCACGCCAATCAGCTGCACCTGCTGTGTCAGGCCATCAGGCATGCGAATCGTCGCCAACCCTTTGTAAAATGGAACTGCCCACTCCACACCTTGAACGGAGCGGATATTGGTTAGTTCGACATCCCGCATTGGCTCAACTTCCTCGATGTAGCGCACGCGCTTATCCATCACCCAGAGGTCGTTTTCTGTTACGGCATAAATGGCACCCGCCGTACGCGCCATCAGGCCGATAAAAGTCGAAACCTGTTGCGCCATGAGAAGCGTGGCGAATGTCACGCCAAACACCAGGCCTATATATTTCGCCCGATCCCCCAGCAGCATTTTTATGGCAATTTTCCTCATATTATTTCTCCTTGCTATTTAGTGTACTTGATGGTATCATTATGCATCATTATACATCAATTAAATAAACTTGCAAGTACTATAAATGGAAAAAGCTAAAAAACCTGGCAAACGTGGCCGTCCTGTGGATGAAGGCAAGCGGGAGGAAATACTGGATGTGGCTACCACGCTCTTCATGGCAAAAGGGTTTCATGCCACAATCATGGATGACATCGCGCACAACGCCAGTATGTCGAAGCTAACGCTCTACCGGCGGTTTCCTGATAAAAATGCGTTGTTTCAGGCGGTGATTGAGCGCAAATGCCAGCAATACCTACCTTCGGATATGGCGGAGAAACTGAAAGGCAAGCGCCCGCATGAGATTATTAAGGCTTTCGGTGAATCATTCTTTGCCCTGCTGATGAGCGAAGATGCGCTGAACATGCATCGCATGATTATGGCAGAAGCAGTCAACCACCCTGAAACGGCGCAGATGTTTTATCAAACAGGGCCGGTGCGCGTGAAGAAAATGGCCGATGAAATGCTGCATGAGTTCAAAAAACAGGGGATGCTTAAGGACCAAGACATTCTTAACGTGCGCACTATGCTGCTAACGCTGTTTACCGGCCCAGAGCTTTACTATAACTCGCTGCTGCGAGTGGGCGACAAACCCACGCAAAAGAAAATCAACGCCTATGTCGATCAGGCTACGGAATTATTTATCGATCAGTATTTGAAACCAATGGAATGATAACCTTATCCAGTGTGCCCCAGAAGGAAATCTTATGCAAATCATCAATACAATTAAATCAAGGCTCCAGCTTAAGATATCAATCACGTCAGGGTACGCCATAAGGCGAAAATAGCAGGGTAAATATGGCTTTACCTGAAAAAACATATAATCGGCTACATAGCTTGTGGAGACGTTGGGGGCTTTCGCAGGAGGATGTTTATTACGCCAGAGAAAATGGCTTGCTGAGGGTTTGTGTCTGGATGCCGCTTCGGGGGACAATTAGGGCACATCCCATTTATTGCCCTTTTTCCTTCTTTGGCTTTCCTCGAGGCCTTAATTTAAATATCCGATCAAGTTTCCGCTCCATTTTCTCTAAGTGATATAGGGTCAAACCTTCATTTTCCAATTATCAGAATCCCCTTTTATGTTTTCAAGAATAATGTTGGTGGATTCGCCGCTAAAAGGCAAGCGCCTTAATCCACACTATCCGACTGAATTTTTTGGCAGCACATCGAATACGATTCCTTTTGCATTCAAACCGCCACAGGGAGTGATTTCAAACTTTTTATAGAATCGATTTCCTTAGCTTTTGTGGATTTTTCAACTCTTAAATCATATTCCATCTGAAGACCAAGCCAGAAATCCGGTGTTGTACCAAAGAATTTTGACAGACGCAGCGCCGTATCTGCCGTAATCCTCCGTTTCCCTTTTATTATTTCAGATACTCTAGTTGGCGGCATTTTAGTTTCTTTTGCAAGTCTATATGCAGAAATATGGAATTCCTTGAGGAATTCCTCTTCAAGAATTTCTCCAGGATGAATGTTAGGGATCTTTTTCATTTCAAACTCCTTTCTTAATGGTTTGGAATAATAACGTCAAACAGAAATACCTGGCAAGGTCAAAAATTATTAATACATTACAGAAGACATTTTAAGTAGTGGCAAGGCGCGCCTTGCCACTACACTTGGTTTGAATTTTTGGGCAGCAAATCGAATAGAATTCCTCGTTTCTCCTGATTCTATTTTAGTGAATTAATATTTGGCAATTTTGAAATATATCCTGTACAATGCGGAAGGAGTTGTTGAAAAGGGGGCAACGTTTTGTTTTACGCTCTCATAATTATAACGATCAGAAAGCAGGATGCAGGCTATGAAGTTTATAATTATCGATGATAACCAGGATGATCGGATACTCGCCATTCATGAATTGAAAAAGTCCTTCCCTGATGCAGAGTTTTTGGAAATTGTTGAACGGAAGGATTTTCACGAGTCGGTTAATCGGTGGGATTTTGATGTGGTCATTACCGACCTGAGCAATCCCTGGTTAAATGGTCTGGAAGTGTGCCGTCAGATCAGGAGTATCGATCTGTATCTGCCAGTAATTATGCTCACCGGCACGGGCTCGGAAGAATTCGCCGTTACGGCAATGAAGTCGGGTCTGAACGATTACATCATCAAGCGCAACTTGTGCAGCCTGCCTGCGGCCGTGACCGAAAGTATAGAAAAAGCCCGGTTACAGAAAGAATACGATAAAGCTATCCTGAGACTGAGGGCATCCGAAGAACGATTCAACGCCTTCATGGACAAGAACCCTACATTATTTTTCATGAAGGATGCAGACTGGCGCTATGTTTACGGAAATGAGTCTTTTCTCCGTTTCTTTAAAGCCACAAGGAAAGAAATCCTGGGGAAGACCGACTTTGACCTCATGCCTGCCGATATCGCAAAAAAAATACGTGAAAACGACACAAAAGTCCTCTCTGCACGTACGTCAATGGAACTGCGGGAGGACATTCCCTGTGTAAATGGTATTCCACGGTACTGGCTGGTATTCAAGTTTCCCTTTGAGGAATCTTCCGGCCAGATATATCTCGGCGGTGTGGCTATAGATACCACCTTACGCATACTTTCAGAAATGCGCCAGACCATGCAATTCAACCTGACACTTGCGTTGTCGGAGTCTGCCACGCTCCTGGAAGCGGCGTCAAAACTCCTGCAAACAATCTGTGAGGGTTTTGGGTGGGATGCCGGGGAGTTGTGGCTGATAGATACGGATACCGGGGTATTGAAACTGAAGGATGCATGGCATGTGTCTTCTGCCGATATAGCAGAGTTTGAAGCTGTCAGCCGCACATTTACCTTTTCAAAGGGGATGGGTCTGCCCGGAAGGGTCTGGGAAAACGGCAAGCCGCTCTGGATAGCGGATGTCGTTACCGACAGCAACTTTCCACGCGCAGGCATTGCAACTAAATACGGGATGCATGGTGCCATGTCTTTCCCCATCACACAGAGAAATGAAGTAATCGGTGTTATGGGATTCTTTACCAGATATATCCGCCAGCCCGATGATGGCATATTCAACCTTATGGCAGATATTGGAATACGTATTGGCTCATTCATCGATAAAAGACTCACGGAAAAATCGCTGCAGGAGAGGACGTATCTTGCGACCCTGCAGGCAGACGTAGGCTTCGCCCTTGTCCAGGGCGGCACCCTGCGGGATAAACTGCAGCGATGTTGCGAAGCCTTTGTTAAAAACCTCGAAGCGGCGCTGGCACGCATCTGGATATTTAATGATGAGGAACGTGTGTTGGAATTGCAGGGAAGCGCCGGCATGTACACGCACATCGACGGACATCACAGCAAGATACCGTTCGGTGAATATAAGATTGGTTGGATTGCCAGGGAACGAAGGCCTCACATCACAAATATGGTTGTTGGCGACACAATGATGCATGACCAGGAATGGACAAACCGGGAGGGAATAGTTTCATTTGCCGGTTATCCACTGCTGGTAGAAGACCGGTTGGCTGGGGTCATGGCGATTTTTGCGAAAAAGGAGCTTTCGGAAATTACGCTTAAATCGCTGGCATCGGTGTCAGATGTAATTGCCATAGGCATTGACCGCAAGCGGACAGAAGAGGAAAAGTCAAAGTTAAGGGAGCAACTCTACCATTCCCAGAAGTTAGAATCTGTTGGCACACTGGCAGGCGGTATTGCCCACGACTTCAATAATATCCTCATGGCAATCACCGGTTATAGCAGTCTGCTTCAAGGCGAAGTGAAAGAAAACGCTATCGCATATGATTTTGCTGAACGAATACTCAAATCTGCTGAAAAGGCGGCAAATTTGACACAGGGACTCCTTGCATTCAGCAGAAAACAACCAAGTAACCCTAAGCCTTTAGATGTGAACAAATTAATTGGTCATGTGGGAGACATACTATCAAGGCTTATCCGGGAGGATATAAAACTGAGTATTCAGCTCACAGATAAAAAATGTGTTGTCATTGCAGACAGCGGGCAGTTAGATCAGGTATTAATGAATCTTTCAACGAACGCACGCGATGCCATGCCGAATGGGGGAAGACTGGGGATAAGCACAAATCGTGTAGAAATGGATGCCGCATTTATCAGGACGCATGGATTCGGAAAGGCGGGAAAGTACTCCCTTATAACTGTTTCTGATACGGGCATAGGTATGGATGAAAAGACAAGGCAAAGGATATTTGAACCCTTTTTTACGACAAAGGAAGTGGGAAAAGGAACCGGGCTGGGACTTGCAATTGTATATGGGATAATTAAACAGCATAATGGATATATAAATGTGAAGAGCGAGGCAGGCAAGGGGACTACATTCGGGATATATTTGCCACTCATTGAGCAGGAGGCTGCCGAGTTAGGAAAGGAAAGTCAAATCCTTCCCAAAGGCGGCTCAGAGACGGTACTGGTGGCTGAGGATAATGAGGAGGTGCGGAGACTTATAAAGGTAGTGCTTGAGGGAGGCGGCTATAAGGTAATAGAATCAGTGGACGGGGCGGATGCGCTTGAAAAATTCAAACAAAACAGGGATATCGTACAGCTTCTCGTGCTGGACGTGATTATGCCTGTAAAAAATGGCGGGGAGGTATGCGAAGCCGTAAAGGCAATTAATCCGGCAATGAAAATACTGCTCATGAGCGGCTATGGTGAGAATGTAATAAGAGAACCTCTGTTTGAAAAAGGGGTGCAATTTATCTCAAAACCCCTTTCACCAATTGGATTATTGGGCAAGGTAAGGGAGATATTGGACGCATAGACTGCATTAATTGCAATGTCACAAGAACTATGCGGATTATTCTGAGTACGGACAGACGTTTTACATCACAGGGATACGCAATGTTTCGCGTTCTTTATCGTCATCGGCTCGTCGCGATAGCAGTATTTCTGGTGCTGCTGCCGCTGGCTGCGATTGCAGTAGCCTGTTTATTTTTCGGCATCGAAATCCCCGTAATGACACGCGATGCCACAGCCACCGTCGGGATCCACCCGCTCACCGGCGCGCTTTCGAGTCTCGGTATCTTGCTTTGGTGGGCGAGTGCATCCGTCTGGTTGTTTTCAGCGGTACTTCACCGCAAGTTCCGGTCTCACAGGGGATTTTGGTTTGCTGTCAGTTCCGGCTTTTTATCGGCCTATCTTGCACTTGACGATCTGTTTTTGTTTCACGAAGACCTCGTGCCAACGTATCTCGGACTACCCGAAAAGGCTATGTACGCTGTACTGTCGCTTGTGATGGCAGCTTACTTGCTAGCATTCCGAAGGCTTATTGTTCAAAGGGAATGCCTGCTCCTCTTGTTTGCCCTTTCCTTTCTTGCTTGTTCGGCGTTTGTAGATGTGGTGCTTGAACCCTGGATTTTGTGGTTGGAAGACTGGCGGTTTTTCATCGAAGACGGATTGAAATGGCTGGGAATAGTCAGTTGGTGCAGCTTTTGCGTAGTCAGGTGTCGCGCCGATATCCTCTCAATGATCGATCAAACGACAAAACCGTGATTCCTCCGGGACATTCAGGAGGGTTTATTTATGGCAGAACTGTTTTTGCAAACAGAGTGTTAGGGGTCACAATACTATAGTCTATTCCCCCATCATTCTCCTATCTCAGTTCCGCTTAGTCCATCATCCCCATAGAACAAGCCTATTACCGTTGCTTTTTAGTTCCTCAAACCATACATTGGTCTGCACGTAAAGCAAGCATTGCATAGGACTGTCCATTATTATCACTAAACTCGTCCCTTCAACATATATCCACTTCGTTTCACTTGGATAGATGCCGACTGAATTTTGCTTAATTCTCGATCCAGTTGGCTTGACTCATCGGCATAGATTTCATTTAATTTTTATGTTACATCCGTATGATGATAGATTTCCAGGAATTCTTTTAGCGCTATGGAAATCTTTTGTAACAGCCTGTTGCTAAAATTGAACTGATTAATATTTAAGATGCAACCTTCAGCCACTTTCTTGCGATTCATTCACAGCGAATTTTTTACGAAGTTCCTTGCTCGAACTTATAGCCGACGCCGTAGACAGAATGGATGAGCTTTGCACTGGGGTCAACGGATTCAATCTTTCTCCGTAATTTCTTGATGTGGCTATCGATGGAACGGTCGCTGACAATCCGCTCATCAGGGTATATCTTGTCCATAAGTTGCTGCCGGTTGTAGATCCGTCCGGGACTGTTAGCCAGGAATTGCAGTAAATTGAACTCTACAGCGGTAAGTTCTAAGTCTTTGTTGTGGAGAGTTGCCCGGTAACGGTGCTTATCAAGAACGAGACCTTGGACTTGAATTGTCTGCCCGTCGTGCGCTCGACGCAGGACAGCCTTTACCCGCGCAACCACTTCGCGGGGGCTGAAAGGCTTGCAAATGTAATCATCTGCGCCGAGTTCAAGCCCAAGAAGGATGTCGATCTCTTCAATTCGCGCGGTCACCATTATTATAGGTATGCAGAAGAATGAGCGGATATTTTTACAGACTTCTATACCATCGCATCCAGGAAGCATCAGGTCGAGGATGATAAGGTCGGGTTTGTGCTCCCGTGTCCATGGCACGACCTCTGCTCCGTTTGAAAGACAAGACGGTTCGAATCCGGATGCTCTCAGGTAATCAGAAAGCAGAATTGCCAGTTTCGGCTCATCTTCAACAATAAGAATATTTCCGCTCACGAGTATCCACCTGCAACCGGTATAGTAACCTTGATCATCAATCCTCCCAATGACGAAGGATGTGCGGAGATTGTCCCTGCATGGGCATCGACTATGTTTTTACAAATCGCAAGTCCGAGCCCGGCGCCTCCCGATGCCCGGCTTCGCGACCCTTCTACCCTATATAGGCGGTCGAAGAGTCTGTCCAGTTTTTCCTCCGGAACACCGGGCGTAGAGTCTTTGAAATCAATCATTGCCTGCCTGTCGATGCAAGTCAGACGGATAACAAGATTTCCACTGGTATCAGTATATTTCAAAGAATTATCGAGCAAATTGGAAAAAAGCTGGTGCAGTCGCTCGGCATCAGCGAAGACGATGGTTTTCAATTCCAGTGTAATGTCTTTTGTAACCATGATGCCCTTACGAACGAACTCAGCATCAAAAGGTTCTATAGAATCCTTGAGAACCTCAGCCAGATCGAGGTTCTCCTTATGATAAGTCATCGTTCCGAGATCGGAAAGAGCAAGCTGATAAAGGTCATCCACCAAACGGTGCAACCGAAGCACCTCTGCATGAAGTGAACGGATAGCATCGGGAGTGACGTTGCGGATACCCTCCAAGAGTGCTTCAATTTCGCCACGCAGCACGGACAAAGGGGTGCGTAACTCGTGCGAGATGTCGGCAACCCACTGACGTCGAGACTTCTCGTTGTTCTCAAGAGTCAATGCCATTGCATTGAAGTCGCGGGCAAGCTGACCCAACTCGTCAGATGAAGAAATAGAAACGCGAACGGTGTGCTTTCCTAAAGCCAGATCATGAGTTGCTGTGGCTATAGCCTTTATCGGACGGACCATGCGTTTTGCAAGGGGTATGGAGATTATTACAACTACCAACACCATACCTAATGCGGCAAGGGCCAAGGCTGATTTCTGCTTTTTTAGGAACTCAAGCTGTGGAGGACTTAGAAAATGTCTTGGTGACATGAATCCTATATAGCCCACAACTTCGTTATTGTTGACGATTGGTTTAAAGTTTATATCCTTTGCTTCTACAGGGTCTCCAAAAAGCAGTTTCCGCTCTGCATCCAGAACAACGAAGGGCAATTTTGGTCGATTTGCACCCCCAGGTGGTGGCAGAAAAGGTGGAACATCCTTACACCTATCAATCTCCTTCAACCTTTCGGGTGTATCAACCACAGGCTCCGCATGCAGTAAGCGTCCTACCCAGAGCATGGGGTCTTCTTTCAGAAAACCCCAACCTTTCTGCTCAGCATAAGCCAGTCCCAACCTTTCTGCCATCTGTTCCAGTCTGTTCTGCCCCATGGACGCGAGATACTCGAAGAACCCTTTGTTAATACTCCATTGCATGATGAGAAACATGCACAGGAGAGCTAGACAAGTGGCTATGAAAATTGAAAAAAATAGTTGATATGTAATGCTAAACTTCATTATCTTTCTTTGAAAATAAAAATATTAGCAATTTCTGAATATATATTTTACAACATGTTGTCAAAGAATATCCACTATCAGTTGTATTCTTCATAAATTTCCTTATTTCTTCCATATTTCCTCCATATTCATATGCTACTTTAATTTATAATGAAGAATCACGCTGGTTCATCCAAAACCATTCTTCTTGCATCAGATAGCCCAGAATCGTCTGTCGAGATTATAGAGTATCTCAGGGAAGAGGGTTTTCGCATTGACAATAAAGTAAACATGCAGAATGTCTGTTTGTCGATTGTCAATACTGCTCCCGATCTTGTGATGTTGGATTTTGTGTCTCCGGAAATTGATGATCTGGCAATATGCAGGGATATCCGGTCAAAGTATCAAGGACCCATCGTGATAGTATCAAAGAAATGTAGCGATGTGCTCCATATCTCCGGGCTTGCATATGGAGCCGATGCCTTCATCGGTAAACCGTGCAATACGCCATTATTCACTGCCAAAATAAACTCACTGTTACGGATATTTGAACGGTTAAAAGTGAGAAGTAATGGCATTATCAGAATCGGTGATTTAACAGTTGATAAAAGTTGTAGAGAGGTGACCTTCCAGGGGGCAACCATCAATTTGACTTCATTCGAGTACGATCTACTCAGTTATCTGGTTAATAATGCAGGAAGAGTGGTCAGTAGGAACGATATTTACCTGGCACTCTATAATTCGAAGCGTAACGGATATGACCGTTCAATCGATATTTATATTTCACGGATTCGGCAAAAAATTGGTGATGATCCGGTTGTGCCGAAATATTTGAAGACTGTGCGTGGAGCCGGATATCTGTTCGTCGGGCAGAAACAATAAATGCATGAACTGTATGCTATATCGTTGATGGTGGAAAGTCTGTTACATAGTGATACATATCTGCAACAAAATTCCTATAAATTAATGCCTGAAGTGTCCGAATATACTGGGAAAGGAGCGAATCGAAAGTGAAAAGTAGAAAGGAGGTGATGATACCATTTGATTGTGTTTCAGAGTTTGCACGGTTCGTGGGAACCGGCATTTAAAACACGTAAGAAAGGAGATACATTTATGGTTAGCGGTATAAACAGTACAGGCGGTTATATGGGTATAATGAACACTCAGACAATGCAGCAGCGTCGGGATGAGTTGTTCAACAAAATCGACAGCAGCGGCGATGGCAGTCTTGACAAAACGGAATTTTCAGCCTTTGCACAGAAACTAGCAGAGAAGAGCGGAAACACTCTGAATGCTGAGGACGTTTTTTCCACTTATGATGCTGATGGCGATGGGGCATTAAGCAAGGATGAGGTGGACAGTTTCATGAAGGATAATGCACCACCTCCGCCTTCATCAGGTATAGGTGGCTACACGGCCGTGAAAAATACCAGGTCAAAACAGCAGCATCAGGATGACCTTTTTAATAAAATAGACAGCAGCGGTGATGGTGGGATCGACAAGTCTGAATTTGAGTCATTTGCAGAGAAAATATCAGAGAGGACAGGAAACTCCATAGATGCGGAAGAAGTGTTCTCTACTTACGACGAAGATGGCGATGGATCATTGAGTAAAGATGAGGTGGAAAACTTTATGAAAGACAACGCGCCACCCCCTCCATCTGATAGGTATTCTAAATTGTCCGTCGATGAAAATACTTCCTCGTTGATTAATGTAGTAGCATAAAAGGTGGATGCCTTTCTCCAAGAGGGTTTCAAATTAAACTGTTAAAGATACCCTCTTTCGACACTATAAGTTAGATCTACGGCAACTTTTTTATTTGTAGGGGCAATTCGTGAATTGCCCCTACAATGAAATCTCTTGTACTCCATGCTATGAGAGGCAGGAAAATGCCAGCCTACAACGAAGTAATTCACGGATTCGATAAAGGTTGCAAAGAGAAAGACATTTCCATTGGTGAAATTTATGATCTGAAGGGAAATATAGACACCGGACAAGTTTAGGTAACTCTAAATACTCAAATAGCGATGAAGATTTTATGGATATATCACCTCTTCGTTTTGCCCTGATGTGGTTTTCTACCAATAATTTCAACACTTCTGGAGTATAAGAATGAATCAAAACGAAAAATATCATATCCTTGTTGTCAGCAATGAACCGCCTGTGCTTGAATCTGTCGTGCTACTGCTTGAAAGGCTTGATTATAACGTTGTTGCCACAGAACATCCCAAGGAAGCTGTCGAAAATGCCCCAAGTTTTGAGGAGATGTATAGTATGCGAAAGGATTAAAAGCAAATTGGTGGATTAGGTACAAAAGACAGCGCCCTAATCCGCCCTATCCACTTGTGCTAATAAATTCCGAAGTTTGCATCACAGCATACAGGGTCCCCGCTCCTCCTCGTTTTTACCAACTACAGGCAGCCCAATTTATAAAATTTCAGATTTCTTCTCACCTCTATCATACCGCCCCGGCACTTCAATGTTGAATGTACCCCGCCGATAAAGCACATCCAAAACAGAATTTCCTTATTTCTTCCATATTTCCTTCATATTCGTATGCTATAGATATATTCATGATATGGTTTTTCGTAATGCTTACTATCCTAGTCCTAAACCTTACCGGATGTACTGCAGTAGGACCCAATTATGTTTCGCCAAAGACAGTGGTATCTAAAAGCTGGCATACCCAACTCAAGGGTGGCATAATTACTCAGGATATTGATACCCAGACATTATCCGCATGGTGGTCTACGCTCAATGATCCTATGTTAACCAACCTGATCGAACGAGCAATTCAAGGTAATCTGGATCTGCGCAATGCCACAGCACGTGTGCGTGAAGCTAGGGCGCGCACAGGTGTTACCAAGGCTGATCTCTTTCCTACCCTCGACGCCACCGGCTCTGCCGATTGGAGCCGTGGCAACAAAGATAATGCCAGTGATCTTTATTCCGCAATTTTCGACGCAAGTTGGGAGTTAGATATCTTCGGCGGTGTCCGCCGTTCCTATGAGGCAACAAAGGCAGACTGGGAGGCGATCCAGGAGGACTTGCGTGACGTGCTTGTTTCATTGCTTGCAGAAGTGGCTCTGAACTATGCCGAGGTGCGCACTTTTCAGAACCGGCTTGTTGTGGCGGAAGCAAACCTCGCGGTACAAAACGAGACCTACCAGTTGACTCTGTGGCAGTATCAGGCGGGTTTGAGCGATGAACTGGCTGTGCAGCAGGCACTCTACAACCTGGAAAACACGCGGTCACAAATACCCTCTTTGCGTACCGGGATAGAGGAGGCTATGAACCGAATTGCCGTACTGCTTGGAGAACAATCTGGTAAAGTTCATAAGGAACTGAAAAAACCGGCTCCGATACCAGCAGCACCAATGAAGGTCGCTGTTGGTATTCCTGCCGATGTCTTGAGGCAACGGCCGGATGTGCGACGAACTGAACGTGAACTTGCTGCACAGACAGCAAGGATTGGTGTAGCAACGGCAGACCTCTACCCAAGGTTATCACTCAGCGGCTCCATCGGACTGGAAACCCTTTCACTGAAGGGTCTCTTTTCTCCGGATACAAAAACCGTTACCGGAGGCTCTCTAATCACCTGGCCTATCTTCCGTGGTGGATCTGTACGCCAAAACATTGAGGTTCAGTCAGCGCTTCAAGAACAGGCGTTGATAAAATATGAGACCGTAGTTCTCAGCGCTTTGGAAGAAGTGGAAAATACCCTCGTGACCTACGCTGAAGAACAAGTCAGAAGAGATGCTCTCCGTGAAGGGGAACGGGCAGCCCAAAATGCAGCGGAGCTTGCGCTGCAAAAATATAAGGCAGGTTTGTCTGATTTCAGCAATGTCCTGGATGCGCAGCGTTCACTTCTCACCTCACAGGATCAACTAACCCAGAGCAACGGTGCCATAGTCACCAACCTTATTAAACTATACAAAGCCATTGGTGGCGGATGGGAATTTTATGCCGCCAACGAGAAAAATGAGAATGAATGGAGAAAAAAATATGATATCAAAAACTAATCAGAAGCCGGATGTCTCAGAGGTCATCGGGATAAACCAATCCGATATGTCCGGTAAGCAGTTGAAACGATATCTCGTTCTGACATGCGTGGTAGTTATATCAATGACGTCAGTAGCTATCTGGAGAGTAAGCAGGTCAACCGCGACGCAATACAAAACCGAGCAAGTCCGGCGCGGAGATTTGACCCTCATCGTGACAGCTACTGGCGCCCTGCAGCCGACAAACACGGTTAGCGTGAGCAGTGAGCTGTCCGGCATTATCAAAAGCGTTGAAGTCGACTACAACGATACGATAAAAGTGGGGCAGGTACTTGCCAGACTTGATACTTCGAAACTCGAAGCACAGTTTACCCAACAAAAAGCGGCACTGGAGTCAGCAATGGCGAAGGTATCGCAAGCTCAGGCGACAGTAACGGAAACACATATTAAGCTCTCACAGCTTCAAAAGGTAAAGGAATTGAGCAATGGTAAAATTCCATCGCAGTTGGAGATGAATACGGCAGAAGCGGCCTTTGAGAGGGCAAAGGCAGATTTAGCCAGCATCGCGGCTTCTGTCTTACAGTCCGAGGCCATTATCCAAGCCGTAGAGACGGACATTTACAAATCGGTTATACGGTCTCCTATTAATGGCGTCGTCCTTTCCCGCAGCATCGAACCTGGACAGACCGTTGCTTCATCTTTTCAGGCTCCGGTATTGTTTACCCTTGCAGAGGACTTATTGCAAATGGAATTGATCGTGAACGTAGATGAGGCCGACGTGGGCAATGTGAAAGAAGGCCAAGAAGCCATGTTCAGTGTTTCAGCTTACCCAAATCGCATCTTCGAGGCACGGATTACTCAGGCCCGCTACGCTTCTACAACGACGTCAGGCGTCGTGACTTACAACGCCGTGCTGAAAGTTAACAACACAGATTTGTCCCTTCGGCCAGGAATGACTGCAACGGCAGATATAACAGTAAAAACAATTGAAAATGCAATCCTGATACCCAGCGCTGCACTTCGTTTTAGTCCGTCCGTACAGCAGGAAGAAAAGTCATCCACTGGGCTTGTCGGATCACTGCTCCCGCGTCCACCCACCGGAACCCAGCATCGGAAGGACACCGAAAAAGAACAGAGGGTCTGGATATTAAAGAATGTCCAACTTTCCGCCGTCATTGTCACGACAGGGGCAACAAGCGAGTTCATGACAGAAATACTTACCGGAGACCTTCAACCGGGTATGGAGGTGGTAGTCGACACTATTACGGGTGCCAAATGATAACCGGCGGTGTGCAACAAAGAAAAAGGAAATCAGAACAACATCTCATCGAATTCAGTGGAGTAACCAAAGTTTATGGGGAAGGGCATGCCTCAATGCAGGCACTTCGAGGTATTGATCTTTGCATTGATGAGGGCGAGTTTGTGGCAATAATGGGACCGAGCGGGTCGGGAAAATCTACCTGCATGAATATCCTCGGATGCCTCGACACTCCAACCTCCGGAATTTACCTGTTCAGGGATGTAGATGTAGGACAATTGACCCGTAATCAGAGGGCTATGCTACGTCGTTATTATCAAGGATTTGTATTTCAGGGGTACAACCTCTTGAACCGCACCTCTGCGTTTGAAAACGTAGAGATTCCTTTGATCTACCGGGGTACCCCCGCAGATGTGCGACGAGAGCAGGCACAAAAAGCTCTGGATATTGTTGGACTCAGGGGATGGGAGTCTCATACACCCGGAGAGCTTTCTGGGGGACAGCAACAGAGGGTCGCTATCGCGCGCGCCATCGTTACAGAACCTGCCGTGATTCTTGCAGACGAACCCACAGGCAACCTGGATACTACCCGTAGCCGGGAGATCATAGAATTGCTGAATGCATTAAATGCCAACCAGGGGATTACCATTATTGTGATTACCCACGAGCCTAATATAGCGGCTTACGCAAAGCGGCTCATCCATTTTCGGGACGGTCTGGTCGAGACAGATGTGCAAAACGGGAGGGTCAAATAATGTTGTGGAACACAGTATTGCTGGCTTTACGGACAATCAGACGCAATACCCTGAGATCATTTCTTACTGTACTTGGTATTGTCATAGGCGTGGCAGCGGTAATTGCGATGGTAACCATCGGCGGAGGGGCTACTGTCCATGTCCAGCGACAGATAGCAAGCATGGGCAGTAACCTGATCATGGTTACTCCCGGGAAAAGACTCGGCCCAGATCAGTCTTCCGACATCGTTTTGTTTAAGGCAAGCGATGGAGAGGCTATTTTCAGGGACATCAGCTCGATTGCCGCCGTAGCTCCGGTCTCTTCCAAGAGCCTTCAGGCCGTATTCGGCAACGAAAACTGGTCGACTACAGTGACGGGAAGCGATAATCAGTATTTCAGGGTGACGAATAGATCTATCAGAACAGGCCGACAGTTCAGAGACAGCGAGTTGCGCGCCGGCGCGGCAGTATGCATCGTTGGTGAGACTGTGTGCAAGAAGCTGTTCGGCGGGCAAGGGGCTTTAGGGGAAAAGATTCGTCTTGAAAAACTCTCGTGTCAGGTGATTGGCATCCTTGAAGCCAAGGGGCAGAGCACCATGGGCACGGACCAGGACGATATTGTAGTGATTCCGTTGCGTGCCTTTCATCGGCGTATAGCAGGCAATCAGGACGTCTCTCTCTTTCAGATCTCTGTTCAGGAAGGCGCTTCAACTGAAAAAGCCCTGCGTGATATTGTAGGATTAATGCGGGAGAGGCGACATCTTTCGGCAAGCGACGATGATAACTTCAATGTGATGGATATGAAGGAGATCGCCAATATGCTTGCGGGAACCACCCAACTGCTTACGTCATTGTTGGCAGCGATTTTGCAACAGCAGCTTCATGTGTTGCAACCCGACTTATACAGGTCCCTTATATTTTCGATACTGGCATCAACCTCCTTTCCTTCCTGTTTTCAGTCGCAATTGGGATAATATTCGGCTTTCTTCCGGCAAGACGCGCTGCCATGCTTAACCCCATCGATGCACTACGTTATGAATAGAGAATGTCGCGGTGTACTTATCAGAATTTCTCTAAAATTTCTTTCAGCGTAGAAAGAGATGTTTCAATGAGACAGAGTTCTTCCTGAGTGAATCATTAGGCCAGCCTTTAATTATTTACAAATCTATTTTAACTCTTTTGATAATCTGAGAAAGATGCTTGTCGCCTTTAGTTTTTTTTCGTAATCGTTTTTTCCGTGTCAACAATAACCATCTTACGCGGAACTCTGCCCTTCTGCGTGGTATTGTCTCTAATTTCTTTTCAGCGCCTCCCAATTTAGCAAGCCTCCTGGCGCTTTTCCTCGCAATGAGCGCTTCGAGCGCGAGTCTTACCATCGACGTTTTTCCCCAATACCGGTTAACTTTGCTGCCTTATCAAGCAACTCGTCATCTATGTTTATTGTTGTTCTCATGAACTTGCCGTAACTTAACACAGACAGGAAATGAGCAGTTAGTTTCGAATACGTTGAGGAAATTCAATTGTAGGGGCAATTCACGACTCGTTGAGAAAGCGAAGCGGATTGCCACTACACACAAAAAAGTTAATGACGGCAAACACTCAAGACCAGATGAGCCACTCGTGGACAACCCCGCCAACACAGGCATTATCTCGCTTGCCATTTCACCTTCTGCGCCCACAGTGAAAAAACTTGCAATTCCATTCCTGGTTTGTTTTACTATCGCTTTAAACCGGAAAAGCAGTTTTCTAATCATCCGTGTAGTGAGTGTGAAAGGAGACAATTATGCAGATTATTTTCCTAAAAACGGCATTAGTTGTACTGGTATTTATTGTTTCAGTGGCAGCCTCTGTTCGTGCAGAAAAACCTGCTTCCCTGCCCGATTTCTCTGATTTAACGCTTTATTCCAGCGACAGCCCATTTAACCAGCCAATAGATGCAGATGCCGAAATTGATCCAAAAAGCAAAAGATACATTAAAACCTTTAAAAAGGCAGCGCCCTTGCTGATCAACCTCAAGCAGTATTCTTCACCAGTATACATTGCCGGATCATCCACTCCCAGTTACGAGGTTGAATTGCCTTGCGGGGAATATTGGGAAATAGGCGTTAACAGGTTACTGGACGTCCCCATCCCTGACTGGGCCGAACCGGGTAATGATACGGATGGTTCCATTCCGCCGGAGGGGTGCGGTGAAGATTCCGACCAGGATAACAATATGGTGGTGTTGAATTTGGATAGCCGGTGCGAATATGATTTTTGGCAAATGCGTCTGGAAAACGGTCAATGGGTGGCAAGCTGGGGCAATGCCATCAGCATGGATTCCAATGGTGTATATCCCGCCGGTGTATCTACCAGAGGCTCCGGATTTGCGTTTCTGGGCGGATTTATTTGGCCTGACGAATTGAAAAAGGGCGAAATCACCCATGCACTGGTCTTCGCATACCCTTATACGAAAGCCGGTGGACCAGTTGCGCCGGCAACAGATTCTGATGGCGAGGTTAAAAGCAAAACGGCGATGCCTGAAGGGGCGAGATTGCGGTTGGACCCTTCGCTCGATTTAGATGCTCTTGACTTAATGCCTGCAGAAAGAACTATTGCAAGGGCACTGCAGGTGTATGGCATGTACCTGGTGGATAACGGTGGTGAAAGCGGCATAGGCATTTATGCCGTTGACCCGCGCAGTGTGCAGAATAATCCCTATGAAGGCCTGTTGCCTGACGAGGACTATCCGGAACTCAGCGGAATTCCACTCGACATGTTTCAGGTATTGAAATTGCCGAAGCAAGATAGAAAGTGGCGGAAGAAATTGAACATTGTAAACACGGGTTGCAATAATTTTGAATAATAGGAAATTGAATTTGCGCTATGTTACTGACGGTGTGTACAAACTTATTTGTCCGTGCCTGCCTACCCTGACAGGGTTATCCCTTTCGGGATATTGGCAGGTGGATATTGATTGACTTTGGGAATTATATTTGTAAAATGAAACATCCGTTTACGGTATAATTTTTAGGGGCAGCATAAAAGGACTAGGCAGCATGCAAAAACACAAGGTCGTTACCATTCAGAGGCATATTGTTGAACAGGAGAGATTATTTCCGAGGGCCACTGGCGATTTTACGGGACTCATGTGGGATTTGACCCTTGCCGCAAAAACTATATCACGCGAAGTAAATAAGGCAGGTCTTGCGGACATCCTGGGCATTACCGGTGAACAAAATGTCAGCGGTGATACCGTCAAGAAGCTGGATGTCTATGCCAACGAAAGAATTTTTAAGGCGATGGACCACGGCGGACATCTATGCGTCATGGCATCAGAGGAAAACGAAGATATTATCCCCATACCTGACGAATTTCCTAAAGGCAAATATGTGCTCATGTTTGATCCTTTAGACGGTTCGTCTAATATTGACGCAAATGTCAGCGTAGGCACAATATTCTCTATTCATAGAAAGAAAACAACCGGTAAAGAAGCCACAATCGAAGACTGCCTGAGAAAAGGCACGGAACAGGTTGCGGCAGGATACATTGTCTACGGTTCCAGCACGATGATGGTTTACACAACAGGGCAGGGCGTACATGGTTTTACTTTAGACCCAAGCATTGGAGAGTTCTTGCTTTCACATGAAAATATCAAAATTCCTTCCAAGGGCAAGATATACAGTATTAACGAAGGAAATGCAAATACGTGGGACGAAGGGACAAAAAAATATATTGCGTATTTGAAAGAAAGCGACGCCGCAACGGGACGGCCATACTCACTGAGATATATTGGATCACTGGTGGCCGATTTCCACAGAAACCTGCTGTACGGCGGCATCTTCCTGTATCCTGCGGATTATAAAGACCCAAAAAAACCAAAGGCAAAGTTGCGACTGCTTTACGAGGCAGCCCCGCTTGCCCTCATCGTTGAACAGGCCGGAGGTCTTGCATCCACGGGAAAGGAACGCATCCTGGATATTCAGGCTGCCGAGCTTCATCAAAAGGCGCCTCTTATCATCGGCAGCAAAGAAGATGTATTAATGTATGAAAAGTTTTTTAAACAAAAGTAAAAGGAGCTAACAACTCATGTTGTATTCTACCAAAACAGACTTATTAAATGATATTAAGGGCATTGTTGATATTCAAAAAAATGGGACATTAAAAATAACCGATAAAGATACGTTAAGAAATAAAATAATTGATGCCCTTGTTTACAATGCCGTTTTTAATAAGGAAGCTGCAATAAAGAATATATCCCGATGGTTAATCCGCAGCACGAGCAATAAGCTTGGCATTGTTTCATCCTCCATTCAATCGCTCTATGAGGCCATTGGGAAAAAACAGTTCAGGGGATTTACCGTACCTGCTGTAAACATCCGCGGCCTGACGTATGACACGGCATGCTCCATATTCAGGGCGGCAAAGAAGAATCATGTCGGCGCATTTATCTTCGAGATTGCAAGGTCAGAGATCGGTTATACAGACCAGAGACCGGCAGAATATGCCTCAGTAGTCCTTGCGGCCGCTATCAAGGAAGGGCATGAAGGCCCTGTCTTTATCCAGGGAGATCATTTTCAGATCAATGCAAGGTATTATGAAAAAGACAAAGACGCAGAGATTAATAAAGTAAGGGGACTCATCAAGGAATCCATAGAGGCAGGATTTTATAATATCGATATCGATACATCAACCCTTGTGGATTTAAGCAAACCCAACATTACCGAACAACAGCGGCTCAATTTCGAATTTGCGGCTGAATTAACCTCTTACATCCGGTCTTTGGAGCCTAAAGGAATTACCGTATCTGTCGGCGGCGAAATAGGCGAAGTGGGTAAGAAGAACAGTACCATCGAAGAGCTTAGGGCATTTATGGATGGTTATATCAGCACGCTGGCTGCAAAGGGGAAGGGATTGAAGGGTATCAGCAAGATCAGCGTACAAACAGGCACCACGCATGGAGGGGTGCCGTTGCCGGACGGGACGATTGCCAAGGTAAAGCTGGACTTTGACACCCTGAAAAATTTGTCAAGAGTTGCCATTGACGAATATGGACTTAGCGGTGCGGTACAGCACGGCGCTTCCACGCTTCCGGCTGATGCCTTTGACAAATTTCCTGAAACAGCTACTTCTGAAGTACACCTTGCCACGGAATTTCAAAACATGATCTACGAAAACAGTGTTTTTCCACAAGATTTTAAAAATGAAATCTACGAATTTTTGAAGAAAAATTACGCCGTCGACCGCAAGGGAGGGGAGACGGACGAACAGTTCATTTATAAAACCCGAAAAAATGGGTTTGGCCCATTCAAAGAACGATTCTGGAACCTTCCTGCTGATGTAAAAAACAAGATTGGAGAAGAACTTGAAGTCAAGTTCGATTTCCTTTTCAAGAAATTAAACGTAATACACTCAAAAGAAATAATTAAGAAGACCGTTAAAACTGTCGAAGTTCAATTGCCTCATCCTCCGGATTTTCTATAAATTACTTGACATCAATCAATCAATTTGCTAACTTGCGCATATAATTATAGTAAATATTTTTATGTTTTATATGCGATTTATTTCTAACACGCACGTAGGTTTACAAAATTTATACAGAAAGGGGGCAACGTATGTATACTAAGCTGCTTAATCGTACACCATTAGTTGCGTTTTTTTTATTCGTTATGATGAGTCTAGTGGTAAACCACTGTACCACTTACGGACAGACTCCGACCGCGACTCCGTCTGTAACGCCGGAACCAACACCAGCTGCAACGGGTGTCATCATAGGTAATGTCGTGGATGCAGTAAGTTTTACTGGTATTGCCGACGCTGTGGTATCAACAGATCCAGGTGGATATTCAACCGTAACTGGACCGGATGGTAGTTTTGTATTAGAAGTGCCTGCCGGAAGTTACACACTAATAGCGTCAGCAGCAGGTTATACACCATCCTCCCAGCCCATAACGGTAGAGGCAGGCGTAGCCACTCAAGCCGTTTTATTATTACAATCCGAAACTACGGGTGGTGGCAGTTTTATCATCGGGTTTGTGAACGATGAAGATGATGATGCTTTGGCAGGTGTTACTGTGACCCTTGATGGCGCTGAATACTCGGACAGTGTAATAACAGACGAAGACGGCGCTTTCGAATTTAGAGATCTTTCAGCAGGAGATTACACGCTTACCTTAGAAAAAGACGGTTTCCAAACTTATACCCAAAATATAAGCCTTGGGGATGGCGAAATACTGGTACTGGATACAATCATTCTGGAAGTGATTGTGAAGGCTGCATTATCAGGTTATGTCGTGGATATCAATGGCGACCCTGTTGAAAATGTAAGGATAAGAGCCCGGGGAGTTAAAACTGGTTACAAAAATACTACCGCCACCGATGCCGATGGATTCTTTGAATTTGCGGATTTAGATGCCGATACGTATATAATTGTCGCAAGGAAAAAGGGTTACAAGAGAGCTAAGCAAACAATAAGTCTTGGTGACGGTGAATCACAGGAAATTGAGATTGAACTAAAGAAGACCAGCAAGAGGATTATAAAGGCTTCTGCACGTTAATCTTTGTAATTAGCTGGACTTGTAATTAAGAAATATAAGAAATCCCACTTCCTGTTAACGCAGGAGTGGGATTTCTTGTTTTAATGTTCCAGGAATTTCAATCTGGTAGCGTAACCGTCCAAGTTGCGTCTTGACCACGGACGGTTCATTCTGTTAAGCACAGAAACTGATTGGCATTATTCTATAAGGAAATCTTTTCCGGTAAGTTCCTGAATCTTTCCCTGACCTCAGCCATCTTCCCACAGGTCATCTTCCCTTCCGGACACTTGTCATTCACACAACCAGGACCAGCATCCTTGAAGATATGCGGAGAAACCTGTTTGGCCAGCCTGAGCATTTCTATCGCCATAGCCCTTATCTCCCACTGTGCCCGGTTACAGCAACGCACCCGAAAGAAGTGCAGCAATTCTCTGGCATTCATGGTAATTATAATCTTTGTTTCTGCTGCATTCGGCAATAGAAAACGGGCATCCTCAAATGTGCTTTCACCGCCGTTCCCAAGAGTCTCCACAAGCTCATCATACCATTTCTGGATGGTTTGCATCTTTTCAACAAACCACTGTTTTTTCCCTATTTTTTCAATACTGGGCGGGACAATGAAATCAAATCCGCCGGTCTTTTTGCTCTGTTGCCCCACGTATCGCTGGCTCTGTTGGGAATAAGAAGCCAGGCGGTGTCTTACGATTTGATGAGAACAGGCACGGGAAACACCTTCTATGCCAAAAGTAAAGGTAACGTGTTCGATCGGCGAGAGGTGTCGCATATCGGTCAATTTTTCGATAAAACTCTTAAGATCCCTATTCTTTACCTGTTTCTTAAGGTCGTCAATAGAGGCTGGGCTATAACACAATCTTGCCGCCTGAGCTACTATCTCTTCGGGATTCGGTGTGTATTGCAATAGTATTACATTTAATTTGGATTCAGCCATAAGTTTATAATTAAGACTAAAATTCAATGCCTTTTTGGGCCTTGATACCTTTTTTGTACGGGTGTTTGATTTCTTGCATCTCAGTCACCATATCGGCCAATTCAATAATCTTGGCGTGTGCATTACGACCCGTAAGAATTACGTTTAGTCTTTTAGGTCTTTCTTTTAATACCGAAATCACATCATCCACGTTTAAGAGACCATAGTCAATCATATTGTTGATCTCATCCAGGACAATCGTATCGTATAAATCAGAAAAAATCTCCTGTTTTGCATAATCCCAGGATGTTTGGGCATTTTCAATGGCTTCCTCAGACTGTTCACGTTTAAGTGTTTTGACAAAACCCTGACCCAATTGAACAATCCTGAAGTTGGGTTCTAACCGTTTTACCGCGCATAGTTCGCCTGTAAGCCAGGTGCCTTTGATAAACTGGAGCATCAGCACCTTCATACCATGCCCAGCAGCCCGAAGACCAAGCCCCAGAGCAGCCGTGGTCTTCCCCTTTCCATTACCGGTATTTACTATTATAAGCCCATTTACCACAGCAATTCCCTTATAGTACTTACTAGAATATGAGAAAAGATTATATTAATCAAGAATTAAAGTCAAGGATATTAGCGTTAGTTCGTCATAATTGATTCCTAAAATAAATTGACAAATTATCATTTAATGCGTAATATCGTTTCGTTTCGATGGAACGTTCACAGGGTTTTTTATGTTGAATAACAGTGGTGTATTTTAAGGAAAGGGGTTTGTTATGTCAGAGATCAAGGAATGCGACCTACCCGGTATAGGCAGGAAATTTACCTTAGAGTTGGATTCCGGAGACAAATTGGTTGTGGTGATTCATTTTTCAGGGGAAAGGGAGGTTTTTAAATTTATGAAAGATAGCGATGAACCGAGTTCTGTAACCACTCTCACCGATGAAGAAGCACGTCAAATTGGCGCTATCCTGGCTGGCACATTCTTCCAGCCGGTACTTGAAGACGAGCAGAAATTGATGATGAAAAACATAACCATGGAATGGATTAAGATCACAAACGATTCAGCCCTGGCCAACAAAAAGATTGAAGAATTGGAAATTCGAAAAAAGACCGGCGCTTCTATTACCACAATTATTCGGGGTGAAACGGTGATACCCAACCCACGCGCCAGTGAAATTATCAAACCCCAGGATACTATTATCATCATAGGGAACAACGACCAGATTAATAAATTTATATCCACCTTCGAAATCAAACAACGTATAGAAAATGATCGTCAATGAAAGCGTACTGTCATTAGGCATCTCCCTCCTTGCCTTATTTGTCGCTGGCTTGCTGGCTACCAAGGTCAATCAATCTCTGACTGCCGTTTTTATCGTGGTAGGCATGATTCTCCAAAATTTTTTCCCCGTTACCATCATTACAGAATTTATCGCCACACTGGGCATTATTTTCATGCTGTTTATGTTCGGACTGGAATTTTCGGTTGGCAGTCTGGTCAATAACCAGCGAAAGATATTCTACAGCGGAATCTACGACCTGATATTTAACTTTCCGCTCGGACTTTTTATAGGGTGGTTATTAGGATACGACTTAATACAATCACTTTTGCTTGCAGGGATTATTTATGTTACCAGTTCTGTAATTGTGGCAAAATCTATTATTGATTTGAAACGCGCGGCAAACCCGGAAACTGAATATATCCTTAATGTCCTGATTTTTGAGGATATGTTTATTGCAACATTCCTTGCATTCATCGTCGGTATCGTTAATTACGGTCAGATAGACGCAAAGAGCGCTTTCATAGTCATGCTGAAGACATCGGCCTTTTTTGCGTTCTTTATTGTGCTTGCCAGAACTTCCAAAAAATTTATCAATAAAATCATTGACATCGAACATACGGAATTGTTTGTAATCCTGATCCTTTCGATTATTGTGCTCTCTGCAGGCGCTGCGTCCTATGTAGGACTTTCCGAGGCAATCGGGGCGTTTCTTGCCGGACTCCTATTGTCGGAAACAAAGCAAAGACACAGAATCGCAGAGGCAATAAAGCCCTTCCAACAGTTCTCCACGGCAATTTTCTTTGTGGCATTCGGGATGTCAATTGATTACAAACACATTGGAGGCATGATACCCATCGGAATATTTATATTTATAATCTCCTCTTTCAGTAAAGTTTACGGGGGATATTTCATTGGTGGAAAATATGCATTGAGTAAAAGGGCTGGATTAAGGCTTGGTTTAAGCCTGATACCAAGGGGAGAGTTTTCGATTATCCTGGCTGGCGCTATTTCTATGAGTTCAAACGTGCCTTACCCTATTAAATCTCTTACCGGTGTCTATGTGTTACTCAGCGCTATTATAGGAAGCATCGTATTGAAAGAATCCGACTGGTTCATAAAAAGGTTTATTGAAAGGAAAGACACAGAAGTCAAACAAAAGACCCCTGATCCGAACGAGCCGGAAGAGTAACTGAGCAGGATTTACGATTTTAGATTTACGAATTACGATTTTTTGTTCTCAAATCGTAAATCCCGAATTGTAATTCGTAAATTTTTTGCCGAAGGGTTTATCGTAGGATTCTCTTGCCCATCTTGCGCCTTGCCGACATGAGGAGCTCCCTCATCATCAGCCACTTGTCTTCCAGCGCCCACATATGAAAAGGAAGCACACACCCGCATCGCAAACAATCAGCCTGCGGACCCATCATGCACGGTTTTTTAATTCGACCCTGAGGATCGAGACAAAAAGACACCTCCTTAAAGACACAGTTTCTCGTAATCTCTTTACACTTATCAGACTTCATAAGTTTCAGAACAAGGCTCGGCACACCGATAAAGTCACCGTATTTTTCCTCTTTTAGTCTCAGCAGTGTATCCAGAATTTCATCACGCAATTCCCAACCAGGCCAAAGATCGTCGTTTTTCAACCCCCTTACAGGTGTGTAGATTTGGAATAAGCATCCACGAACACCGACGTCTTTCCATTCCTCAATAAAGTATTCGATGTCCTGGTAATTCATCTTGTTGATTACCATTGATACAAGTATTTTTAGCTCAGGCCTGTCGGCATGTTTTTTTATTCTTTCATGACAGCCTTTACCCCGAATGGCGTCATGCATGTCTTTCTTACCATCAACAGATATATAAAAATTAACGTCCGGCCAATCCGGAAGTTCAATAGTGCCGTTGGTAGCAACCAGGTTCGACCTGAAATATTTCATGCCTCGTTCTATCAATTCTTTTCTCAGCAGAGGTTCGCCGCCGATCCATGAACATTGATAAAACGGGAAATCCGTCTCTTTTAAACTCTCCAGTTTTTCTATCCATTCATCGTCGCTGAGTTCGGGGCTTTCTTCATAATCATGTGCATAGAAGTAGCAATGCTTGCAGCGCAGGTTACAACGATTCGTTATATCAATTGCCCCGATTGCGCCTTTGGGCTTGCCAAAGAGGTCGAATCTGGTCAAATCGTACAATTTAAAGAAAAATTTTGTTTTTTCCTTCCCTATTTTATTGGAGGAATAATCGAACAGCTTGTCTCTAAACGTCCGTTTCGGACCGAATTGTTTATTTTCTAACGTGTCAATCATTTTATATCTGAAAAGTCAATTTTGTATTTTTTCTGAATCTTTCTGGTTTTTACAAGAATAGTTGTGTTTGCACCTGGATTTATTTTATCATATTGAAAAATGCCATCTATGCTCTGTTTATAGTCCTTTCGCTTAACACCAAACACCGTCTTTTGTGGTAATATATTATTCGTCCCCTGCACCAATACCAATTGAACGTCCTCTGGAATTTTAACATCCTCATCGGAAATCACCACGACGACTTTAAAGGTTGCTGATTCCTCGATTTCTTTTATATCTTCAGGGGTAAGTGCCTTGTCTTTCATAGCATGCATTGCCGAAACGACAGCGGTATAAACATATTTGCTCAAAACTATTCCGCCTTCACCACCGGGATAATCGCCAAAACATGCGTTTTTTACGACTTCGCTACTGAAAATATCTTTCCCCACATACTTTGAACCATATTCGTTAGCTTCCTTAATTTGCGCCTGTTTCAGGTGAATCTCGAAAGCCTCTGATAATGAAGGCATACACAATAAAGCACAAGTCACTATTGCTGAACATCTTTTAATAATACTCATAAAAACACCTCCGGCTATTTACATGCTGTGTATATTCTTTATACTTCTTGTGCCTTATTTAATTTTATTCTTCACATATCTTGAGTTCGCTGCCGGTTATCGTACCGATTTTTTTCCCAAGGTTTTTCATTTCCTTAAACCCACCGCGGCTTGAGGATTCACCGACTTCATCTACCAATATCCTTTTTCCATTAGTTAAGTGTAACAATACTAAATATCTTATACATTTGTTTGGTATCGAATCCCGCACATCTTTTACAATTTCCACATTTTTTATCTTTGAAAATGGGAAACTGTCCTCGTTATCAAAAAAGAGAGTCCTTCTGACCCTTGTTGTTACCTGTTCCATCTTCCCGTCAAGAATAATCGTCTTGAAAAAGGAACTCAATACAAGCTTGTTTGTAACTTTCTTTTTCAATTCCATCGATTTAATACCTCCTTTTTCAATAACCCCCATATACAATTAAATAGATTATTTAAAATTGTCTGACTCAATTGCAGGAAATATATCATATACGATTTCTATAGTCAAAATTATTATTCTATAATTTTCTCCCATCTGCTTGTATTAAAAGACCTTAATAAACTGCTATAACGTGAAGTTAAGATAATATACTGAAAGTGAAAAATCAACTTAAATGTCACTGAAAATTAAAATAGGTACAAAAAATAAGCTCCCCATTCATAATTAATAGGATGGGGAGCTTATCGGTAGAATAAAATAATTCCAATCAGGATATCGTGGTGAAATAAATTAACTATTAGACTTTAATATCTATCTTGGCCTTTTCCAGGAGTTGTTTTATTAATACCTGGGCTTTTTCTTCCATCATGTTTTGTTTGATATTCTGTTTCACATCTTCAAATTTAACTTCACTACCCTTCTTTATTTCTGTAACTTTTATGATATGGTAGCCAAACGGCGTCTTTACAGGATCACTCACCTGACCTACCTTCAGGGCAAATGCGGCTGCTGCAAAAGGCTCAACCATCTGTCCCTTTCTCTTAAAAAAGTTCAGGTCTCCACCCTTGTCTTTCGAAGGACAATCGGAAGACTGCTTTGCAACTTCGGCAAAATCCTTTCCGGAATCAACTTCCGCTTTTATCTTTTTGATCTTTTCCAATGCCTGCGCAAGTTCGGCATCGGTCTTCATTTGGCGAGTGTCAACCAGGATATGACTGGCCCTTACCTCTGTATCATCATAAGCAGCCTTGTTCTGGTCAAAGTATTCCCTTGTTTTCTTATCATCAATATCCTTTCCAAGATGCTTTTCCAGGGAGAGAGATATAATAATATCACCTTTCAAATTATCAATACTGCTTCCGTGGGACTCTAACACCTGTTCCAACGTTTGACCGTTCAAACCTGGATTTGATTTAATATCTTCCCGAACCTTATTCAATTCTTTCTCTATTTCAGCCTGACTTACTTCGATTTTGCTATCTCTAATAAATTGCATAATTAGTTTTTGTGTAATCAAGCCATCGAGTATTTGCTTTGTAACGGCGGGAATTTGTTCCTCGGGTATCTGCTTACCAAACCTGCTGAGCATTTGATTCACATCCGCCTGGCTGATATTCTCACCATTCACCGTCGCCACGACTTTTTTTGAATTATCCTCCTGTTTAGCCGGCGCGGCTTCTTTTTCTTTTGATACTGCGGCTTCTTTCTTTGGCGTTGTTTCAGTAGTTTTTTTCGCTGGTGCGGAAGATTTTTTCGTCTCTTTCTCGGCAGCAAATACACTTAACTGTATGCACAATATTCCACCCAATACAATTCCCAGCGGCTTACACAATCCTTTTAACATTGACTTCTCCTATATAAAAATTAAAAAATAACGTGTTTATTTTAATACATCTTAACTTATAAAGTCAAACGAGTTTTTTTCTTTATTGGCTTTATATTTCCGACAAAGGACGTGGTTCGCCAATGTAGTAACCTTGGGCATAGTCTACACCGAACTCACTCAACAGGCATACTGTTTCTTTACTTTCCACAAACTCGGCAATGGTCTTTTTCCCAAGTCCGCGCGCTACCTCCACTATTGCCCTGACCAAATGCTGATCCACGGTATCGTGCAACAGATTACAAATAAAACTGCCATCGATTTTCAGATAATCCACGGGCAAATGCTTGAGATAGCTAAACGAGGAAAATCCGATTCCAAAATCATCCAGGGCAAAGTGACAGCCCAGGGTCTTAAGGGCGGCAATAAAATGCTGAGCTGCAATCATGTTTTCAACAAAAGCAGTCTCGGTAATCTCAAAGACAAGATTTTTTGGATCAATGCCAGTTGTAGACAGTTCTTCTCTGATCACGGATAATAATCCAGCGTCAGCAAAGGCCTTGCCGGACAGATTGACTTCAATATATGCGGATTTGCCTTCTTGTTGAAGCATTTCAATGAGATGGATAGCCCTTCGCACCACCCAACGGTCTATATCGTGGATGAGCCCAAAACGTTCTGCAATATTAAGAAAATTAGAGGGGACAACGGTCTCCCCATTTTCATTTATCATCCTTAAAAGCACCTCATGCCCAATGATGCGGTTTTGATGTATGTCAAGGATAGGCTGTAAATACAATACAAAGCGATCCTGACAGAGCGATTCGCGTATACGTTTTTCCCAGATGAGCCGTGATTCGATTTGCGTTTTCTGTTCAGGCGTATATACACAAATACGGTTACGTCCTTCTTCCTTTGCCCGATACATGGCAAGATCTGCATACGTAAGCAACGTTTCCATGGTATCGGCATGTTTGGGAAACAAAGCAATCCCGATACTGACGGTAATACCAAGGGGTTGCCCTTTTTCCAGAGAAGCATGGTACCGAACCAACTCAAGCAACTGGGATGCAATCGACACTGCCTGCGTCTCATTGACGTATGGCAAAACGGCGGCAAATTCGTCGCCACCCAGTCTTGCAAGCACGTCAGTCTCACGCAGCCGTGTTTTCAATAAACCAGCCAGTGTCTTCAGGAATCTATCTCCTGCCTGATGGCCGAGCGTGTCATTGATGTACTTGAAATTATCAAGGTCTAAAAATAATAATGCCCCCTGAACTCCATAACGGCGGGATTGCGCAAGCCAGCTTTCCAACTCAGTTTGGAAACGGCGGCGGTTAAGAAGATCGGTAAGCGGGTCCTGGTTCGCCAAGTATACAATTTGTGTCTCAAAACGTTTGCGATCGGTAATGTCCCGAGCTATGGTGGAAAAATACTCTACTGTTCCGTTTGGATTTTTGTGGGCAATAACCACCTGAGAAATCGGAATCTCACACCCATCACTGCCTAAAAGGGCAGTCTCTCCAACCCAGACACCTTCACGCACTGCAGTCGGCATCCCCTCCTCTCTGATAACCGTCCATGTCAATATGGAATGACAATCCGCCATGCTCATATTCAAGACATCTTCATCCTCACCGATCCCTAACATTTTACGTCCCGCTTTGTTGATATAGAGTATGCGACCATCCACATCTGCAGTGCCAACAAAATCCGTAGTTGCCTCAAGAATTGCAGCCAACCGGTTTCTGGCCGACTCCATTTGCTTACGCTCAGTAATATCCCAGAAAATACCTATAATACCCAGAACATTACCTTTTTCATCTCTTATTGGAGTTTTGACCATATGTACAGTTAACGTCCGACCATCTTTGATATACTGCTCTTCTATATCCTCTGTTTGCTCCGACTCCAAAATTCTCTTGTCGTCTGCCCTGTATTTTTCTGCAAGTCCTTTAGGGAAAAAGTCATAGTCCGTCTTTCCGGCAATTTCATCAGGCTTGATTTTCAAATCTTTCGCATAATTTTCGTTACAAGACACGTACACTGAATTTCTGTCCCTATGAAATATCCTTTGCGGGAGATTCTCAAGGAGTAACCTGTACTTATATTCACTTGCCCTAAGTAACTCCTCTGCCGTTTTCCGGCTTATAAAAGAGCCAATTCGCCTGCCAATATCGGCCATAACATTGAAAAGTTCATTATCAAGGGGGCGAATTTGTTTACTAAAGAATCCCATTACTCCAATCACTTCACCTCTTTTCATGAGTGGAAATGCAACGGAGCCATGAAGACCCACCCCGGATGCAGCGGGAGCACGTGGAAAGTTGCTATCCGTAACAACATCAGTTATCCATACTGCAGGCTGGCCACTCGCCCAGACACGGCCTGGTAAACCTGTTCCAGGCGAGAAGGTAGTCTTGCGGCTGACTTTCTCAAACTCTGATGCGTCCAATGACGGCGCGTACCACATATTTTCCAATTGCAACCGGTCAGCGTTACGGTCAACTGTCCACAACTCCCCAAGATCCCATCCAAAACCTTCACAAATGGCCTGAAGGAGTTTTGGTGTTGCCTCGCGAAGGGTAGGAAACTCTGCGAAAATATACGTTAAGGAAAACTGGGCATACTGGCGCGCCTCTGCTTGTTTGCGCCATGCGATTTCCCTTTCGAGTTCTTTAACCTTCTCTTCCAGCTTTGCTGCCACAATATGACTATAGCTCTCGAGAAATTCTTCATCTTCCACAAACAGTTTTCTTTCAACCTTCTCTTCTTTGGCCTTAAAGGTCTTGAGTGCGTTCTTAATCTCCAGCCATAGCTTATCAGGTTCTTTTGGCTTTGCAATAAAGGTCAGCGCCCCAAGAGACTCTGCAAGTTCTATATCCTTACTACTGTTATAAACTGCTGAATAAAACACAAAAGGAATGGACTTCAGGCATGCATCCTTTTTAATACTCCTAAGTAATTGGAAGCCGTCCATCTTAGGCATCAGAACATCGGAGATAATCAGGTCGGGCTTATGAACAGCGGCCTTTTCGAGGCCATCCAGGCCATCTTCCGCTTCTATCACCTCATTATTTTGTCTTTCGATGATATGCCTTAAGATATTCCTGTTTTCGCTATTATCATCTACAATCAGCACCTTCATAGAAACTCCACTACAAAATCATTTTAATATTCTCCGGCAAGAAATTTCTTTATCTTTTTATTATATCTTCCAGATGTTTCATTCCAATGGATTTTGCAATAATCAGGCCACCGGCAATCGTCCACATATAATTTGTCAAAAACTTCCATACAACAAGAAACACTCCCAGTACATGGGAAGGGACTAATGGGGCAAAAAGTGTATATCCAACACCTTCTGATATGCCGCTGCCTCCCGGAGTTGGCGCATAATAAAGCATAAAATTTAAGACCCCCTGAACCATAAATGCGCTCAGTATTCTCACATCACAACCCAGTCCTTTCAAAATCATGGGCGCTACTAAAAATTGCGAGGCAATCATTAAGGCAGTATAAAAAACGACTAAAATCAGGCGCCATCGCTCACCTTGAAGGAACTCCCTGAGACTGGATTTAAACTCATCAACTACACGTAAAAGGCTGTGTTTTAATCTTAAAGACTTCCCCTTAAAAAACGCAAAACTCTCGAAATAATTAAATAACAAATCCAGACCTCTTCTTGCCGAGTGTGGGGCAAAATAAAGATATGCAAAGAATATTACCGTCACTGCCAAAAAGATAGCCACATAATCGAACACCATCTTCAAACCAACACTCGACAATAATTCACGATGGAAATAAATGATGATCGGTCCGCCAATAGCAAAAAACATCATAGTAATCATTGTCCGCAAGAATGCAATTGCACTTGCCTTCCCGAAAGTTATACCCTTCTGATTCAACATGTAAAATAAGACCGGTTCACCACCCGCAGAGGAAGGTGTAATGTTTGAAAGAAATGTATACGATAATATTGCTTTTGTACAGTATATAAAAGGGAGACGCACTCCAACGGCCTTCGTCAACACCTTTAGACGCAACACGTCAAAACACCAGGATAAGCAGATCAATATGAGCGAGAAGATGAGAAATCTGGCATTAATCGTTCTGAAGGCATGGAGGGTCTTAATATTTGTTGTAAATATGATCAAAAGGCAAATAGCAAGGACGGTAACTCCACAAAAAATTTCCAGTCCCTTTTTTATCGTCATATGCTTAAAAACCACACCATTGCTATTTGATTGCTAGGAAGATTTTTTCAAGTATAACATCATGTCCATAAACCCCCGCCTGACCATCATCACTGCTATGGCTGCCAGCAATAGTGATGCGACCTTGGCAAATGCCTTGGAACCCCCGTCACCCATCAATCTGTATATAAAATTCGACTTCAAAAACACAATCCATACGATAATAAGATTTACCACCAGCGAGGTCACGGTGGGAATGTAACCAAAGGTATCTACGGTAACAATGATTGAGGTTAAAACCGCCGGACCGACAACAAGTGGAATACCCAAAGGAACGACTCCCATAGTGGGGGTTATTGTCCTCTTTCCCTTTTCGGAAAACAGCAAATCATTAATGGCAAATACCAGCAGCAAAAGCCCCCCAGCCATTTTAAAATCGTATATCTCAATTCCCAATACAGAAAATACAAACTTCCCGAGCGCCAAAAAACCAATGCTAACGGAAAGGGCTGTAACAACAGACTGATTTATAATTTTTGTTTTCTGCGGTTTCTCTATCCCATCCACTAATGACATAAATATGGGCAGTATTCCTACCACGTCAATTGCTATAAAAAGCGGGATAAAGGCAAGTAAAAAATTGTGCCAATGCTCTATATGTAAGATTTGTAATTCTTTCATAATTCAGAATTATAGTTGTTCTGTAATCTTGTGTTTGTTTAATTTATTATAAAGACTGGCGCGCGAAATCTGGAGTACTTTTGCAGCCTTTTCTTTGTCTGTACCCGTTAATTCCAGCGTATTAATAATTATTTGCCGCTCCACCTGATCCATTAACTCCTGCAGTGGCTTTCCTGACAAACCCTGCGGGAAACCCGGTTTTTCCTGATATAAAGGAATATCTGCAGGATCAATTACCTTCCCCTTGCAAAGGATAACCGCACGTTCTATGACGTTTTCAAATTCACGAATATTCCCCGGCCAGGTATACGACATGAGTTTGTTTATCGCCTCGCGGGAAATCCCCCATACAGTTTTCCTGTTCTTCTCGTTGTGAATGGAAAGGAAATGAGAGGCAAGCATTGGGATATCGTCAGTACGCTCCCTTAACGGCGGCAGAAAAATGCGAATGACATTAAGTCTGTAAAAAAGGTCTCTCCGGAATAAACCCTTTTCAACATTTCCCTCAAGGTCTGCATTGGTTGCTGCGATAATACGCACATCCACCTTTACAGGCTTGTCGCTCCCTACGGCCTCAAACTCGCTGTCCTGCAAGACCCGAAGTAATTTTGCCTGAACCGCCAGAGAAATATTGCCAATTTCGTCCAGGAATATCGTACCATGATCGGCCGTTCTGAAACGTCCGATCCTATCTTTGATGGCGCCGGTAAATGCCCCTTTTTCATGACCAAAAAGCTCGCTTTCCAGCAGCGTCTCCGTCAGGGCTGCACAATCTACCTTGACGAACGGATAGTTTTTCCGGGCGCTGTTATAGTGTATAGCCCTGGCTACCAATTCCTTGCCCGTACCGGTTTCTCCCTGAATCAGGATGTTGGCTTCCGTATTAGATACGTTGGATATGATTTCAAATATTTTTTTAATCTTTGCACTCTCTCCAATAATGTTACCAAATGTATATTTTTCTCCAAGTTCCGAACGTAACCGGTCTACTTCTCCCTCAAGGCGCTGCATCTGCAATATCTTTTCGATGACAACGATAAGTTCGTCACGTTTAAATGGCTTTGTAATATAGTCAGATGCCCCAAGTTTCATCGCATCTACAGCGTTTGCAACAGTGCCATAGCTCGTCATTACCACTACATCCATCTGAGGGTTTTGCTGTTTTATCTTTTTCAAAACCTCTATGCCATCCATATCCGGCATAACCAGATCGGTAAGCACTATAGCGTATAACCCGTCCATTGACACTTTTTCAATCGCGTCTTTACCGCTGACGACGACTTCGGATGTGTATCCCCTACTCTTCAGGAGTTCTTTACACATCTCTCCCATGGCCAAATCATCATCTACGACCAAAATCTTCTTCACGACTCTTATCCTTCAAAAAACGCTCTTTATATCGGTAACGATACAACGAATCTAGTACCACTCCCTGTTCGACTATCTAATGTTATTTTACCATTATGGGCTGAAATAATGTTATTACAAATTGATAACCCTAACCCAGTCCCTTTGCCCGGTTCTTTGGTAGTAAAGAAGGGCGCAAAGACACGATTTTGGTCTTCACTTGATATACCGATTCCGTTATCTTCAAAAACAACCTCAATGGACTTTGCTTCCGTATTTAATCTGGTTTCAATAATTATATCCCCTCCCTGAGGAAGGGCATCTACCGCATTATTGACAAGATTCAAAATTACCTGTTGAATTTGATTCCCATCCACCAGCAAGGGAGGAACATCATCATCAAAGGTTTTACGTAAATTTATTTTGTGAATTTTCAGACGATGCTCAACCAGCAACAGGGTATTATTGATTAAATGGTGGATATTGCATAATTTCTTTTCACAATTGGATTTCCTGGAAAAATCCAATAGGTTCCGGATGGTCTTTTGACATTTCACTATCTGTTCAGAAATAATCTTAATACGGTCTAATAACCTTTCGTCATGGATATCCTCAGCCAATAATTCACAATAACCGGAAATTGTTGTAAGGGGAGTATCCAACTCGTGAGCAAGGCTGGACGCAAGGAGACCTATGGAAGCCATTTTTTCGGCCTGCAGAAGCTGGTTCTGCATAGATTTTAGCTCTTCATAAGCATGTCTAAGCTCACGCACCCGTTTGCCTAATTCCAGGCGCTGTTGTTCACGATCCTCTTCCAGCAACTTTCTTTCTGTAATATCTCTGAAAATTTCTACGGTATATTCTGTTTTTCCATCCTTGTCAACAATGGGGAACGCAAACTTTTCCAGGTAAAACTTCTTTCCGTCGGCGTCTATTTCCCATGTAATTGTTTGTTGGGGTTTTCCCGTCTCAAAGACCTTACCAGTCACACAATTCTTGCAGGGAGAACTCTCTTTCCATAACTCTACATAGCATTTGTTTCCCAGCAACAATTGCCGTTTTTTCCCTGCCCTCTGACTGGCAGCTTCATTCATAAATATAATCTTAAAATCCTTATCAACAATATTAATACAGTCGTGAATGCCATCCAGTGCCGTCTGTAAAAATCTTTCTGATACCTCCATTTCCCCTCCATAAAAGAAATATCACATTTTTTTCCGCATGTCAGAAAGTATTTAAAAATTACTATAGCATAAGTCTCAATAACATCGCAATATATAAATTATTACAGGTAATTTTTTACTTGCTAATAATTCATGGTTTAGTTAATATTTTATCAACATCTTTATGTTCCTCCATAATGCAAATCGCCTTTTTACAAATCTGAAAAGAGACGTCATGCGCTAATAAAGCATTACGTACGTTTTATGTTCTCGTATAGTCAAATTTTACAATCAAATTAATTTGCCATTTGTTAGTTTAAGCCAAATTCAGTTAGTGATTATGATAAAAAACAGCCTCTGGAAACGCATGGTCTTTGGTTACATTATCATTGCATTATTTATGCTGGCCATGAGTTTTTATTTAATCTTTCGTCTCAACCACCTCAACAAGGTCACAGATTCGATTATGAAAATCGATATTCCCTCTGTTGAAAATGGAGAGAAACTGGCAGACAGCCTGCTTGAGCAGGTTCGAAACGAGAAAAAATACCTAATCACAAACGACGATGCATTTTTAGACCTCTTCGATAAGAAGAAAAGAGAATTTCTCGACCGGCTCAAATCAATTGAAGAATATACGAATGATCGGGAAAAGAAGGCATTTATTAATCAGATAAAAGAATTGCACAATAAATATCTTTCCATGGTTTCCAAAGAAATCGTACTGGTGGGCAGTGATGAAATTATCCCCCCCGACAGCCGTTATGAAGAAGAAATGAAAAGAACGCTCGACCAGCTTACCGAATCCATAAACAAGCTAATACTTACCTTGCAGACAGGAGTAATTAAAAAGATAGAAATATTCCAAAAAATTGGATACAAATCCACAAAAGTATCACTTATCATCATCCTGTTTGCCGTCCTGTTCGGGGCAATATTCGCTTATTTCTTTACCCGCAGTGTATGCTCTCCTATAAAAACTCTAAAAGATGCTACTGACCGTATTGCAGATGGAGATTTAGATTCCCGGATTGACGTTACCTCCAATGACGAAATCGGTACGCTGGGAACGGCCTTTAATCAAATGTGCAATAAACTTAAAGAAATGGACCAGATGAAATCAGAGTTTGTTTCTAATATTTCCCATAACCTGAAAACCCCTTTAACGGCCATCCGTGAGGCTAACGACCTCCTGCTGGAAAAAATTGCCGGGCCTATTTCTGAGCCACAAATAAAACTCCTCAATATTATAAAAGAAGAGGCGCATCAGCTTACTATGATGATTAATGACTTATTGGACATCTCACGGGTAGAAGCAGGATTGATGAGATACAACTTCCAATATTCAGACATTCACGACGTTATTCGAAGAAGTACGGATGAAATACGATTTCTGGCAGAGAATAAAAATATCCATATTAAATGTAAAAATGGAAACTCTATACCCAAAATCTTACTGGATCGTGACAAAATTGCCCAGGTAATGGATAACCTTTTAAGCAACGCTATTAAATTCACTCAATCGGGAGGTACCATTACAACAAAAGCAACAGTGGTCGAATCTCACGATGTCACACAATTCTTTAGGGAGCAAAACCGCCTGAATAATGTGCATTCTTTTATTAAAGTCAGCATATCAGATACGGGAATTGGAATACCAGCCGAATGCCATAAAAAGATATTTGACAAATTTCAACAGGTTAATAACAAAGGAAAAGGAGGCATCAAAGGAACGGGATTGGGACTTTCAATTGCAAAACATATTGTACTTGACCACGGGGGTGATATTTGGGTAGAAAGTAATACGGGAAAGGGCAGTACCTTTCATTTCATCCTTCCCTGTAATTATGATTATGCCTTGAACGTATAAGCAGTCTTTTCAATAATAAATAACATTGAGCAGCAGAACAATACCAGATAAAGGATAAAAAAAGTGCATATTACGAACAGTAAAAAATACTATTTTTCTTTATACTTTTTTCCCGTATTTTTTCTTAGTACCGGTTGTATCTGTACAACGCATATAAAAGATTTAACCACAAAAAATGAAGAAATCAAAACTATCAAACTCGACCTTCAACTCAAGGAAAAAACGATTACCGATCTCCTGGACCGTCTCTCTATGAAAGATCAGGAAATTGGTAAGCTCACAGATGAAGTTCATACAGCCCATGAGACAATCGAAGAACTAAAAAGCGATATAGAAAAACTCCGTGAAGTCGACGTGCAGATGGAAGAAAAAAAGACGGAAGTTGACAACCGCATTGAAGAAACGATAGCAACAAGTGCTCCGGAAGCGACACCGGGAACCGATTCAAAAAGTACGGAAGGGCAAAAAAAGGAATAATTTTAAGATATCTCAAATTATGTCAGGCGAAAAAATATTAGTAATAGATGATGACGCAAATATCCTGGAAGTACTCCAGATGCGTTTGAAATCATGGAATTATCATGTCACAATTGCCAGAGACGGCAAAGAGGCAAAAACGGCACTATCTACAACTTCTTTCAATCTCATCATTATTGATTTACGATTATCCGAAGAGAATGGCATTGAACTTATGGAAGAGATTATTGGTTGTTATCCAAACCTTCCAATTATTATCCTGACTGCACATGGAAGCATTGAAAGCGCTGTCGAAGCCATGAGAAAGGGCGCTTACAGCTATATTACCAAACCATTCAATAACGAAGATCTGTCGCTTCACATTAAAAATGCCCTGGAAAAGCAATTACTCACCAAGGAAATCGAACATCTCAGGAGCCAGCTTGATGAACAGAACAACTTCAAACACATCATCGGCAATAACAAACAAATGCAGGAAATCCTTGAACGTGTTGCCAAAATCGCTAAAACTGACTGTACAGTTTCTATTTACGGCGAGAGTGGAACAGGCAAGGAACTCATTGCAAAAGCCATTCATTACAACAGCAATCGTGCAAAGAATTCTTTTGTCGCCACAAACTGCGGTGCAATCCCGGAAGGGTTATTGGAAAACGAACTCTTTGGACATATACGGGGAGCTTACACGGACGCCCATGAGTCAAAAGAAGGGCTTTTTACACAAGCAGATGGAGGCACTATTTTTTTGGATGAGATCGGCAATACATCGCCTGCCTTGCAGATTAAACTTTTGAGGGTATTACAAGAAAGAGAAATTAAACCAATTGGCGGCACAAGGAGTGTTAAGGTCAATGTAAGGGTCATTGTCGCCTCCAATACGGATCTGCAAAAGGCAGTAAACGATGGAAAATTTCGTGAAGACTTATTTTACAGAATCCACGTCGTGCCCATTTATATTCCCCCGTTACGCGAAAGGAAGGACGATATCCCATTATTAGCCACTTACTTTATGACGGGATTTTGTAAGGTACTCAAAAAAAATATTAAAGGATTTACACCTGCGGCTATCCAACGAATGACCCTCTATGACTGGCCGGGCAATATCCGGGAATTACAGAATAAGGTCGAACATTCCGTCATAATGACCAATAAAGATGCCATCACACCCGAAGACCTCTTTACCGAAACAAACACCCTTAAAAACGTATTCAATTCATATAAGGATGCCAAAGAAAGATTTGAACGGGAGTACATTGAAAATCTTTTGAAAATAAGTAAAGGCAACGTTACAAATGCCTCAAAAATAGCAAAACGTTACAGAGCAGATATATACAAATTGATTAAAAAACATAACATAGACCCTGAAAATTACAAAAATAGTCTCACCGCAATAAACACTGAAAAAATCAGATTATAACTAAAACCATAAAATGCATGCAAAATTATACAATATGTATGTTTTTTAATACATAAATACTAAATGTAAAACTCTGTTTCATAAATACTTAAAGAAATTTGCAATATATGTATGTTTTAAGATACACAACTCACCGGTAACTTCTAACCAAACCAAAAACAAAACAATTAACACACTTATCATAAGAAATGTAATCTTAAATAGTTACGTATTTGCTTTAATTATTACTACAAATATTACATTAAGAATTTTTTGGCAAGCATCTTGCTCGGTATTCTAAACAGTAGCCAGGTAGCATTGCTGAGAGTGTTCTCAGGCGCATGGTTCAGATTTCCTAAATACACATGAGGAGGAGAAGGAAATGTTAAAGAAGTTTGGTATTGGTCTTGCTTTCATTGGTGCATTGATGTATAGCGGTATTTTAAGTAGTGTATTTGTAAGCTCGGCAATGGCAGAAGAGAAGAAAGAAGAAAAGAAGGAAGAGAAGAAAGAAGAAAAGAAGAAGGAAGAAAAGAAGTAAGAATAAAGCAAGTTATTGCTATTTAAGCTTCAAAATACATAAAAAGACTAGCCCCTGAGAGTGTTTTCAGGGGCTAGTCTTAATTTTTAAAAATATGAGGAGGGCATAAAAATGTTAAAGAAATTTGGTTATAGTCTCGTTATTGTAGGTGCATTAATGGTCGGCGTCGGTGTAGTAAATACAGTATTGGTTGGTTCAGCTATGGCAGAGGAAAAGAAATGCGACAAGTGCGGACATTTACCATCCAAGGCAGAGAAAGATTGTAAATGCGAATGCCATAAGGCAAAACACTAATTTAATAATAAAAGTATAAACTTAGTAAGCTTCAAATTATAGTATAAAACAAAAAGGCAACTCTTATATGGGTTGCCTTTTTGTTTTATAAAGATCGCTCCAAATCAACCATTATTCATTCCTAAACTATTGAGTATTTTATCATAGCGTCCCCCATACCCACACATCTCTATAGTTCTTTCGTTTTCAGAAACAGCTATCAAAGTTATTTTCAAATACTCTTCTGGCAAACATTCAGGAACTTTGTCCGCCCATTCAATAATAGATACGCCATTCCCATAGATCATCTCATCGCTCCCTATATACAACATCTCCTGAGTATTTATAAATCTATATGCATCGAAATGATAAATCGGAATACGGCCTTCATATCTATGTACCAAAGCAAACGTGGGACTCTTCACCGCTCGCTTATCTATGACGCCAAGCCCACGAACTATACCCTTTACCATGGTTGTCTTCCCGGCGCCCAATTCACCCACCAATGCAACAACATGCCCTGGCGCTAATAATTTGCCCAGTCTTTCACCGAACCTTATCGTTTCTTCACTACTCGTACTTTTAAAAGTTAATTTTTTTTCTTTCACAACCAACAATTGTCTTTTATATTATGATTTAAGATGCTCGTATCCACGTGGTTTTATACGTAGGATATTACCATCCAAAAACTTCATCTGAATACCGCTATTCTCAATGACCTCTCCTATGCAACTGAACGTTCCCTTCGTAAACAGGGGCGATTTCAAAATCTTTTTTGCCTGACCTTTAGATAAAGTCATCAACAGTTCATAATCCTCCCCATCAGATAATGCGTGGTAGAGAGGCTTCTTACCGGTTTCCTTTGACATTTTTACAGCCGCTTCTGATACGGGAATCCGGTCTTCGTACAGGATGGCGCCCACCCTGCTTTCTTCCAGGATATGATTTAAATCCGCAGTCAATCCATCGCTGATATCGATCATGGCATGTATTGTAAAATTCTTGTTCAAAACGAGTCCATCTTTGAGTCGTGGTTCGAAATGGAGATGCTTGCCAAGAAGCGATCCCCCCAGCGTTCCGGTTACCAGAATCATATCCCCCACCCTCGCTCCTGAACGACGTATGGGTTTTAATCCATCATCCCTCCCAAGCATGGTAACGCTAATACACAAAGGACTGCAACCACTGATAATATCCCCACCAACAATCTCGATGTTATATTTATCTGCGATACTCCATATCCCTTTATAGAGTTCCCGTGCAAATCTTTCAGTGGAATGGTTGGGGAAACAGATAGAAACCACGGCAACCGTGGCCTGACAGCCCATAGCCGCAACATCACTGATACTGCATGCAATTGCTTTCCTTCCAACATCCCGAACTGGACATGTTTTAAGATCAAAATGTGTGCCGTCCACCAGCATATCAGTCGTAATAAGACACAATCTGTCAGAAGAAACATCTATTGCGGCACAATCATCACCGATGCCCAATATTACGTCTTTACGCCTTCTCTGTCTTTCCTGAATCCATTGTATGAATGAGAATTCACCCATTAAAAACCTTTATTACTATTTAGTCCAAAAATATCTGTAGTGTGGAATGCTATCCTTTTCTCATGCCAATCCTATATAAATATAATAACATCTTTAACTTACTTGACTCAACATTTTAAATTTATTACTATGTACTTTTTATTATAGACGCAGATGAACACAGACTTCTTCGTAAGCGCTCCGTCGAACGATTATCAGGATTACAAAAATTTATCATAATGCAAAACCAATCAAGCACAACCCTGGTTAACAACAATACTTCTAAAGCACACGCAATAAAGTTCATTGTATTGCTTGGCATAGTAAGCCTCTTTGCAGATATAACATACGAGGGTGCACGCAGCATAAACGGCCAGTATCTGGCTATATTAGGAGCAAGCGCCACTACGGTTGGCATTGTTGCAGGATTCGGCGAACTAATAGGATATAGCCTGCGGCTTATTTCAGGGTATGTTAGCGACAAAATAGGAAAATATTGGGCAATTACGTTGTTTGGCTACACATTGAATATGCTGGCAGTACCTGCATTGGCGTTGGCGGGACGCTGGGAAATTGCAGCCGCTCTCATGATTACTGAGCGCATAGGAAAAGCAATCCGAACCCCGGCACGAGATGCAATGCTTTCCCACGCAACCAGTGAGATCGGAAGGGGAAAGGGGTTTGGATTGCACGAGGCATTAGACCAAATCGGAGCATTTTCGGGGCCGCTTATCGTTGGTGGTGTCCTTTATATCAAGGGAGGCTACCGGACTGGTTTTGCTGCTTTAATTATACCGGCTATCATGGCAATAAGCGTACTCATGGCAGCCCGTTGGTTATACCCTCAGCCGCGTAATCTGGAAGTGTCTCAGCCCGAATTGGAGACAAAGGGATTCCCCAAAAAATTCTGGATTTATCTCGTTGCGGTTGCGTTTATTGCTGCGGGCTATGCAGACTTTCCGCTGATTGCATACCATTTCAAAAAAGTATCTGCCGTTTCAGACGTATGGATACCTGTATTTTACGCCATTGCAATGGGTGTTGACGCCATTGCAGCGCTTTTATTCGGATACCTGTTTGATCGCAAAGGCATTTCTATATTGATCATTGTTTCTCTGTTCTCGATGCTTTTTGCCCCACTGGTTTTTTTAGGAAATTTTTCCTTTGCTCTCATTGGAATGGCATTATGGGGAATGGGTATGGGGGCGCAGGAATCCATCATGAGGGCTGTTATTGCAGATATGGTTCCGCCTGGCAGGCGAGGCACAGGCTACGGCATTTTTAATACAGGTTATGGAATCTTCTGGTTTTTCGGCAGCGCCATAATGGGAATTCTCTACGACTTCTCTTTAACATCACTCATTGCATTCTCTGTTGTGGCACAGCTTGCCTCAATCCCCTTGCTTTTATTGGTCAGAAAAAACCCAAGCTAATTCCAATACTGTTCGGCACAATGTTTGAGGGTGTGAACACCAATGAATCATCACCTCACCATCGCCACATCCAGTGAAAATATTTATGGTTTTTTCCAATCCCCTCTATTCCACTATAACAAAAAGAATTCTTTAAACAGTAC
>JACPHJ010000013.1 GCA_016188675.1 Planctomycetota bacterium | reverse complement strand
TGGTTGATTAGCCTGATAGAAAATGCTTCGATCACAAAGAATCAGTCTGCCGACTAAATTATAAAGTTATTTTAAATAATTCAATGCCTGAAGATTTTGTAATTAATATTGCCAACAGGGTTAAGCAGTTACCTCCTTACCTATTTGGGAGATTAAACGCCCTAAAATACGAGAAACGGCGCAATAATATTGATGTTATTGATCTTGGTATGGGGAATCCGAATGATCCTACGCCCCAACCGATCATTCAAAAATTATGCGAGGCTGTGCAGGATCCAAGAAACCACAGATATACCGTTTCTGCCACCGGTTTATTCAATCTCAAGCGTGAAGTTGCCAAATATTACGAAAAGCAGTTTAATGTAGCCCTCGATCCGGAAAAAGAAGTGGTATGCACCATCGGGTCAAAAGAAGGGATATCCCATCTGTGTTTGGGATTGCTAGACCCCGGAGATACTGCCTTAGTTCCTAATCCGGCATTTCCTATTCACATTCATGCCGTAAACCTTGCCGGTGGTAACGTAATAAGCGTGCCGCTTACCGAGGACGAAAAATTTCTGCCAAACTTAATGAATACGGCAAAAAACCTTATTCCCAGGCCCAAGATAATCATTCTCAATTTCCCCCATAACCCTACTGCCGCTACTATTGAGATAGGTTTGTTTGAAGAGATCGTGGCATTTGCAAAGAAATACAATATTATTATCGTTCATGATTTTGCCTATTGTGGAATTGCCTTTGACGGTTACAAGCCCCCAAGTTTCTTGCAGGTCAAGGGCGCTAAAGATGTCGGCGTGGAATTCAATACCATGTCGAAGTCTTTTAATATGGCCGGCTGGAGGCTGGGATTTTGCGTGGGAAATAAAGACATTGTCAGCACTCTGGGTAAGGTTAAAGGGTATTATGATTACGGTATTTTTCAGCCCGTACAAATCGCTTCAATTATAGCGCTCAGAGATTGTAATAAATATACTAAAGAACAGGCTGAAATTTATCAAAACCGAAGGGATGTGCTTTGCGATGGACTGAACCGTATCGGATGGAACGTCAAAAAACCAAGGGCATCTATGTTTGTGTGGGCTCCTATACCGGAAAAATGGCGTTCTATGGGTTCTATAGATTTTGCCTATAAACTCATGAACGAGGCAGAGGTCTCCGTTGCGCCCGGCGCAGCTTTTGGAGAAAATGGTGAGGGGTATCTGCGGTTGGCGATTGTAGAGAATGAACTTCGTCTAAAACAGGCCATACGCCAGATTGATCGTGTTTTGCGATAAGTTTATGTACAAATTGGTAGCGCAACCGTCACGGTTGCGCAAAAGTCTTACAGGTTATCCAGGTCATTCCTGAGAAAGCAGGAATCCATGCTTATGGTAATAACAATTCTGGATTTCCGATTATGCAGGAGTGACAGAAAAATAGAAGAAAAACACAACCCCCTGATTCCCCCTTTGCAAGGGGGATTTTTACTATATGATTTCTAATATTTTAAACGTAACAGACAATCATTAAATATTTTTACCATGACGGCTCTTGTTAAATTTAAGTCGAGATTAAAAACCTTTGTTGGCGGTATACATCCCGGAGATGACGGAAAACTCCTTACAAAAGGAAAGAAAGAGGTACTCTCTCCGCTTCCCAAGACGGTTTATTTATTCATGAGTCAGCACATCGGCGCACCATGCAAGCCGGTTGTCAAAAAAGGAGACACTGTAAAAAAAGGCCAACTGGTTGGGGAAGCACAGGGATTTGTTTCTGCAAACGTACATGCCTCAATTTCAGGCAAGGTTGTTGATGTTGTATCCTGGCCTCATCCAGTTACAGGAATAAAATCCCCGGCAGTTATTCTGGAAAGAACGGAGGATGACTCATGGGTAGAAGGTGTAAATGGAGTTGACGATACCGACCAAATTTCTCCAGAAGAGATCAAACAACGCATCCAGTCGGCTGGGATTGTCGGCCTGGGTGGCGCTACCTTTCCCACCCACGTGAAACTTACTCCGCCAAAAGACAAGATAATTGACACGGTGGTTATGAACGGCGCAGAATGCGAGCCCTATCTTACCTGTGATTACCGGCTCATGCTGGACAAACCTCATGAAATTATCCAGGGCTTGAAGTTTGTAATGAAGTGCCTTGGATGTAAAAAGGCACACATCGGCATCGAAGCAAACAAAGAGGACGTTTATACTCTTTTCAAAGGCGTATTATCAAATGAACCTCAGATTAAAATAGACTTGATGGAAGTAAAGTACCCGCAAGGGGCGGAACATCAACTCATAAAGGCCTTACTAAATCGTGAATTTAAACCCACACAATTGCCGTTAGAGGTGGGTGCGATTGTAATCAATGTAGGTACGGCTTTTGCCGTCTATGAAGCGGTGAAATTCAAAAGGCCGTTAATCGAGAGGTTGGTCACCGTTACCGGAAACGGCGTAGAAAATCCACAAAATTTTTTGGTGCGCTTGGGGACGCCAATTAAACAATTATTAGAAGAGGCAAAGGTTACAGCAGATACCAACAAAATTATCTTTGGCGGTCCCATGATGGGCATTGCACAGGGCAATATAGATGCGGCCGTTACTATCAAAGGAACCGGCGGTGTTCTTGTATTAAAGGATGCACGGCAGTGGCAATCACACGCTTGCATCCGGTGCGGTCGTTGTATTGATGCCTGCCCGTACGGACTGAATCCCAGTGAATTGAGTATCACTTGCGAGGCCAAGGAATTCAATCTGGCAATTGAGAACAACGTTATGGAATGCAAGGAATGCGGCTGTTGCAGTTATATCTGTCCGGCGAAAAGGCCTATCGTTCATCTCATTAAGTTTGCGAAGGCTGAGATCGCCAAACAAAAGGCAAAAGCACAGCAGTAACCAAAAGAAATTTTAACCACAAAGACACAAAGGACACAAAAAAAGAGTTTGAATTTCTCAACCTAGCCCGAACAAGTCGGAAAAGACCGTAGTGGCAAGGCGCGCCTTGCCGCTACTTAAAATATTTTTTGTAAGATACTGAAAAAGACTTATATGTCAAATCAAACGCAAAGTAATAATGCTTTAATTGTCAGCGCATCCCCTCATATTCGGGATATGGATAGTATTCCCACGATTATGTGGGCTGTGGTGCTTTCTTTGATTCCAGCCGGAATCGCCGGTGTTTTTACGTTTGGATTTTATTGTCTGTATGTTGTTTTTTTAAGCTGCATAACGGCGGTTATTACCGAAGTATTCATTTTACGGTTACGAAAACTCCCGGTTTTAAATACCATCAAAGATGGCAGCGCCGTTGTTACCGGAATTTTACTGGCGTACACACTGCCGCCAGGCGTTCCCTGGTATATCCCTGTCGTGGGTTCTTTCTTTGCTATTGCCATTGTAAAACACGCCTTCGGCGGATTGGGAAACAATATCTGGAATCCCGCCCTGGCAGCGCGCGCTTTCCTGCAGGTAGCCTATCCGGCAGTTATCAACTCCGACTGGCGTACTTTGACTCAGCACGGGATGCATAAGCTTTTCCATAACATAGCGCAGGTTGATGCCGATGGTAAACTGGTAGACGCCATAACAAGGGCAACGCCTCTGTCCAAAGAAGCAGGGGCAGAAACCTACCATCTTGTTCAGCTATTCATGGGGAACGTCCCCGGTTGTATCGGGGAGACCTCTGCCATCGCTTTGTTGCTTGGAGGGATTTATCTTATTTACAAACGCCACATCAAATGGCAAGTTCCTGCGTATTATATTGCCACGGTCTTTGTTATGGTCTTGATTTTACCCCAACAGTCAGCAGCGCCGTGGATTAAGAATCCTTTTTACCATATCTTTGCAGGTGGCCTATTCCTGGGCGCGTTCTTTATGGCTACCGATATGGTTACCTCTCCTTTAACAAAGCGGGGTCTAATCATCTTTGCCGTTGGCACAGGCATATTAACGGCGCTGATTCGTTTTTATTCCGGTTATCCGGAAGGCGTATGCTATTCTATATTACTCATGAACACGGCAACGCCTCTTATTGACCGGTTCACAAAACCACGACTATATGGTACCAAGGGAAAGAAAACGTAAGATGCAAAAGAAGGTACAATACACGATGATATTGACTATTGTTTCGCTTCTGGCTGCTATAGGGGTATCGTCGACTTTTATGCTCACGAAAGGCACGATCAAAAAAAAGGAATTGGCCGTTCGTACAGAGGCTTTATACAGGGTGCTTCCTGGTTTGGAAGGCGCCCCGGTGGAAATCACATCATCAAACAGCGCAGACCAGGATCGTGTTTATAAGGGTCTTGACAAGTCGGGACAACTTGTTGGTTATGCAGCCAGCGGAGAGGCTCAGGGATATTCAAGCAGGATCAAGGTTATGGTGGGAGTTGACCCCAAACTTGAAAAGATACTTGGAATCAATATCCTCGCACAAAACGAGACTCCCGGCCTTGGCACAAAGATGACTGAGATCGAAAGCACAACCACCCTGTGGAGTTTAATCTACGGCAGGGAATTGAAATCAATTGACTGGGATGGTGATGAGTCCTGGGAATTGCCGCTCATCAGACAACCTGAAAGAATAAAAAAATTCGGGTTATCAAAGAAGGCAACAAGCAAGTCTCAACCATGGTTTCAGGAGCAATTTAAACGGAAGACCTACAATCAACTTGTTGTGTCGAAGGTAAAAGACGCCGAAAAGATAGTAGCCATCACAGGCGCTACGATTTCTACAAAAGCTGTGATCAGGGCGGTGCAGGACGCTATTGATAAAATCAAAGGTGTTGCTCAGCCTCCGGCCTGGGAAATTAAGTAGTTTGTATAAACCAACGGTATTTTGACAAATGAAAACAATCGAAGAGATCAAACCCATCGTTGAATCGTTAATATTTGCCGCCGAAGAACCGATTACACTCCGCAAACTGGTGGACATTGTTGGAGATACTGATAGTGCTCAGATTGTTGAGGCTATTACACAAATCAAAAATGATTATGAAACACAGGGGAGATCTTTTCAGATCGAGGAAATTGCAGGAGGCTACCAGTTATTTTCGAAACCGGAATATTACGAATGGATTGCAAAATTAAGGAAAAAGTCGGGAGAGACAAAACTCTCGCAGGCATCCCTTGAAACCCTGGCTATAATTGCATACAAACAGCCTATCCTGCGGGCAGATGTAGAATCTATACGCGGGGTGCAGTCTGGTCAGATCATCAGGCTGCTCATGGAAAAAGACCTTGTTAAGGTTGCAGGAAGGGACGAATCGTTAGGGCATCCCTTGCTATATGGAACCACGAAAAAGTTTCTTGAATATTTCGGATTAAAGGATCTTAAAGACTTGCCAAAGATTGAAGAGTTAGAAGCCCCATAACAAGTTTGTCGGGTTTCCCGAGTTTACTTGGTTTATCGAGTTTATTGGGTTTGCTGAGTTAAACACACTACTAACTCAAGAAACTCTATAAACCCAACAAACCTAAACGAGGTATTCTGAGGTGAAGTTCAATCAATTACACTCATGGCGTGTAAATTACAAAAAGGCAATTCAGATACAGGAAAATTTTAGAGAATTATTAACCTTCGAAAAATATACAGGGAAAATTCATACTATAGCAGGTACCGATGTTTCTTACGACAAACACAGCGATTGTTTTTTTGCAGGTGTGGTTGTATTTAAGCTGAATAAACATTTAGAAATAATTGAGGAGGCAACGGCTATGGGCAAGGCAAGATTTCCCTATATTCCCGGACTCCTTTCATTCCGCGAAGCGCCAATACTGCTCAGGGCATTTCGCAAACTCAAGAGCAATCCGGATATCATCCTTTTTGACGGCCAGGGAATTGCCCATCCCCGTCATTTCGGCCTGGCATCTCATATGGGATTAATCCTCGACAAGCCATCCATCGGATGCGCAAAAAGCCGGCTGGTAGGCGAATACCGCGATGTAGGAAATACCGCAGGGGCATACTCGAAACTCATTTACGAAAACAAAGTCGTTGGGGCTGTTCTCAGAACGAAAAAAAATACGAGACCCATCTTTGTATCTCCGGGCCACAAGACGAACCTGTCGTTTGCAATACGTATTGCCATAAAAACCTGCCGGGGTTATCGCATTCCTGAACCGACACGGCAGGCTCATTTGCTGGTAAATAAATTGAGAAGAACGTCACAATTATCTATAAAGTGAGGACATTTCGCGTATGAAAATAAAAGCCGTAATCTTTGATTTGGATGACACATTGTACGACTGTTCAGGTTCACTTATAGATGCATCCAGGAGGCGTGCAGCTAAAGCGCTGGTTGAGGCAGGGCTGCCGGGCTCGGAAGAAGAGGTATATCAGTTGCAAAAGGAACTCACGGAAAAGTACGGCCCGTATCACCACATATTTAATGAAATCGTGAACAAGTACAATGCAGACAGTAAATTGGTAAACATCGCTTACAAAGCATACAATAGCAGCGAGGTCTCTGAGATAATACTGTTTCCCTATGTCATCCCTACGCTCAAAGAGTTAAAGGAAAAGGGCTACAAATTATTCCTGCTAACCGTGGGCGTTCACGAACGGCAGGAAAGAAAGATAAACATACTTGGCTTAAAACCGTACTTTGACGAAATCGTAATCAGCGATCAGGAAATAGGCCTTCCAATGGAAGATTGCATGCGCGACCTTATTGGTAGACATAACATCAACTCCAGAGAGGCCGTTATGGTGGGCGACAGGGTGCGGGAAGAACTCAGAATTGCAAAATCACTTGGCATGACCACCATCCAGATGCTTCACGGGAGGTTTAAAAACGAACCTCCAGTGAACGATTGCGACAAACCAGACTACAAGATCAAGCGCATTTTCCAGATAACCACGATTCTCCAGCTCCAGAATATGGGGAAAACGCCTGACAGGCTTAAGATACTTGCTATTGGCGGCGGCACAGGACTTCCCATCATGCTGGAAGGTTCCAAGACTTACAGTAAACATCTTTCTGCCGTGGTAACCGTTACTGATTCCGGCAGGAGTTCCGGCGTGTTGAGGGAAGAGTTTGGAATCCTGCCGCCGGGAGACGCCAGAAACTGCCTTGTGGCTCTTTCAGAAACGGAAGAACAGGAACGGGAACTGTTCCAATTGTTTCAATACAGATTCAACAGAGGTTCGCTGGAAGGCATGAGTCTCGGAAATTTATTGATGGCTGCCCTGACTGATATTACCGGCAGTTTCGAACAGGCCATTAAAAAGGCCAGCAAGATATTACATATCCGGGGAAAGGTATTGCCGTCTACCCTTGCAAATACCCACATTTGTGCGGAACTGGAAGATAACACCTACGTGGAAGAAGAATTCAACGTGCGTGCCGTTGGAAAGGCGCCAATAAAAAAAGTCTTCCTGAAATCTAATGACGTGCCGCCGTTCCCGGAGGCTGTAGAAGAAATTCTCAAGGCCGACATTATTGTCATCGGGCCTGGAAGCCTTTATACAAGCCTTATAACAAACCTATTGGTTTCGGGTATCAGGAACGCCATCCGGAACAGCAAGGCCACCAAGATATACGTCTGTAACATTGTTACCCAACCGGGGCAAACAGACCACTACAAAGTCTCAGAGCACATCAATGCCGTTACGAAATACCTGGGAGAAGGTGTATTGGATTACGTCATCGTGAATAACAACATCCCTCGCAAGGATATCCTGGATAAATACCAAAAGGAAGGCGCCGGGGTTGTTTTCATGGACGAAGGCGTCTATAATTTGAATGTAAACGTCAAAAAGGCCGACCTGGTCGAAGACCTTAATCAGAAACGTGTCCTCTGGGAAAAGCAAGACCTGCTCCGGCACGACCCCGACAAACTTGCCGACTCGATTTGCAGAGTATATGCAAACCTGCCGTTGCTAACTATAAGTTAACAATACGGCATAAATTTACATACAGGAATTACAGACAGACCTTGTAGTGGCAATTCATGAATTGCCACTACAAAAAAGTTTAGGGAATTCAAAGCACGGGCACGGATATTCGTGTCCTTATCAATAAGTTTAATGTATGTGAATTTTCATTTGCATAAATTTTTTTATTTACTATAATGTGGTAATTTTACTCTTGATTATATGTTTTTCGTTTGAGGTTAATGTATAAACACACATTATAATCGGTGAAGGGGATTCGTCATGTCATCAACATCATCATTGCCCATGAAGGAATTTGAGGCAGTAAATCGGATCGTAAAATACTTTGCCGGCGCTCCAAATGTCATAAATTCCACGGACTGGACATTGCGGCGCAGCGCCGAGAGGTTTGCCTCATTTACAAAATTCGGGAATGTGGCCGTTCATTCTACAGTCAAGAACCGCAGCGCAAAGGTAACCGTGTATGTTGGCAGTGATGCGGTTCGTCTCAAGACACTGAACCCTCAGCAAGCAGAGATTATGAGCAATCTTCCAAAAACCCTGGCTTTAGTCGAAGAGTATATCAAGCGGGCGCCTTTTGTGAGAATTAACCGGACGATGGGTAGCAATGACGATTTTTCTCCGAATTGCAACTTCTTTGTTTCCATCCAGAGACCGGAGATGATTCGGCTTGCCTATATGACATGGGCAACACTTTTTCCCGTAAAAGCTGATGGTGAGCCGAAACAATATATTGTTTATATTCCTGAGTGGCAGGAAACCGACCGGCAAATACTGGTATTTCCCGAGATAAGCACGACTATTGTACTGGGGAGTGATTATTACGGAGAATCCAAGAAGGGTTTCCTGAGAATGGCCATGTGGAACGCCAAGCAGAAGGGGATGCTGGGTCTCCATGCAGGATCGAAAATTTTAAAGGCAAAAGGCAGCGACGGGCGTATCAGAAAATACGGCATGCTTATCTTTGGGATGAGCGGCACCGGGAAAACTACGCATACCTGTCATACGCACGGATTAAATGAGAAGGATGAAGGGATTGAGATATTACAAGATGACGTGGTCTTCCTCAAGAAAGACGGGTCTGCTTATGGAACTGAGCGTGGATTCTATCTAAAAACGGAAGGTCTTGATCCTGTCACACAACCGATAATTTACAAGGCGGCAATCTCCCGCGAAGCCATCTTCGAAAACGTTATGATCGATTACGAGGGGAATCTTTATTTCGAAGACGATACGTTAACCAGCAATGGGCGCGGAATCATGATGCGCGATGACCTCAGTCCGTATATTTCGAAAAGTATCAATTTGCCGCCCATCGATGATATGGACGGGATGATCATTGCCTTTATTACCCGCCGCCATACGGTAGTGCCTCTTGCGGCCAAACTTACCCCTGAACAGGCGGCTGCCGTCTTTATGATAGGGGAATCCATTGAGACGTCCGCCGGCGACCCAAAACGCGCAGGAGAGTCCATACGGGAGGTAGGCACAAATCCTTTTATCGTAGGTGACAAATCATCCGAAGGGAATTGGTTCTATGATTTTGTCAAGCGGCACGAAGGCAAGGTTCATTGCTATCAATTAAATACCGGAGGGTTGGGAGAGATTATTGAAAAACAACCCAATGGCGCAAAGGTGATGAAGCGCAAGGTACAACGTATAGAAATCCCGGAAATGTCGTCTATTATCCGCGGTATTGTGCGCGGCACAAACAAATGGGGCAAAGATAAATACTGGAACCTCGAAGTACCCACTTCCGTGCAAGGCATGGATTTATCCAAATATGATGTTGAAAAGTTTTATGATGTAGACGATATCATAAAACAGGTCTCGGAACTACGATGTGAACGTGTTGAATACATAGAAAAATTCAATACATTGGATAAGGCCATCATCAACGCAGCAAAAACAATGTAAAATTTAAAATTAGTTGACATTCTCTGTGTTTTTATTAAAATGTCTATTAATTATATATAGTTTGTTTTTGGCAGGAAATGGTTATGAAACTATCCAAAAAAAGTGATTATGCCCTTCGTGCGATGATTTATCTCTCTGCGAATTATAAAAAGGGGGCTGTCCAGATTAAGGAAATTTCAGTAAAGGAAAAGATTCCGCAAAAATTCCTGGAAAATATTCTTCTTACCCTTAGAAAAGTGGGTATCCTAAATAGCAAGATGGGCCTTCGGGGCGGATATGAACTGGCCCGGTCGCCCGATTTAATTACCTTAGGGCAGGTAATTCGGGCGCTGGACGGTGCAATTGCGCCTGTGGACTGCGTAAGTCAGATGTCTTACAAACCATGCTCAGAAGAAGTTACCTGTGTAATACGGAGCGTGATGATGGATATTCGAAATGCCATAGCAGATGTACTGGACAATATGACCTTTGCTGACATGTGTAAACGCGCCACAGATTCATTAGAAAAAAGAGAAGCTTTAACATATACAATATAATAATTTTTCGATAGTAGTCTATCAATATGGTAGATTTTGTAAATTTTTGCTGATGATAATAAGATAAGTTGAAGATTTTAAGATACCTGGCCGTTTTATGCTTCTTGCTCTTAGTAATTGTAACTGGTAGCGCCTGTTCAAGGAAGGCTAACAACTCTACTATTCGTGTGGGATATTTTCCGAATATTGCCCATGCGCAGGCTGTTGTTGGGCTGAACAACGGTACCTTCGAAAAATATTTTGGACCCGGGGTTAAAATAAAGGCGACTCTTTTTAACGCAGGACCATCCATTATTGAGGCAATATTTTCGGAGGATATAGATATTGCATATGTCGGCCCCAGTCCAGTTATAAATGGCTATGTGCGCTCCGGCGGCAGGGCGTTAAAGGTGATTTCGGGCGTGTCGAGTGGCGGGTCATTGTTTATAGTGAGACCAGATTCCGGCATAAAAAAGGCTGCGGATATTTCCGGGAAAAGAATTGCTTCGCCGCAGCTTGGAAATACGCAGGATATTGCCCTTCGGGAGTATATTAAAAACTGTGGTTTAAAGCCAAAAGAAAGAGGCGGGACGGTTAATATCCTCCCCCTGCGGAATCCCGATATTTTGAATCTGTTCATGCAAAGACAGGTTGATGGGGCATGGGTGCCGGAACCGTGGGCTACGAGACTCCTAAAGGAGGCAGGCGGAGAGATTTTTGTTGATGAAAGAACCTTGTGGGATGACGGCCGGTTTTGTTCAACGCTGATGATTGTCGGAAGAAATTTTTTGAAAAAACATCCCGATTGGGTCAGGAAGTGGCTGGCAGCCCATGTTGAAATAACCCGGTGGATTAATCAAAATCCGGAAGAGGCAAAGACTGTTATTTGTGACCAGATAAAGGCTATATCAGGGATATCTCTTCCGAAGGATATTATTGACGATGCATTCTCACGATTGGAAATTACCTACGACCCTATAGGTTCATCGCTGTTTTCTTATGCAGAAATGGCGTATAACGCTGGTTTTTTGGGAGAGCGGAAACCTGATTTATCGGGTATGGTAGACTTGCGGCTGCTAAACAGGATACTCAAAGAGAGGGCATTGCCACGTGTGACTAAAAATGGGAAAAAGAAAAGTAATGTAAAGTTGTTGGGAGGCAGTGAAGGTGACGGAAAGCATAGAAATTGAAAATCTTGTAGACACAGACCAAATTAAAGCTGATAAAGAACTGCAGACATCTCAAAGGGTGGATGGGGTATGGCCCAAACTGCGCGTTCAAAATGTGTCTAAGTCATTTCAGTCAAAAAACGGCAAAGTCTTTGTGTTGGAAGGTATAAATCTTGAGATACAGCAGGGAGAATTTGTATGCATCGTTGGGCCTTCCGGGTGCGGGAAGACCACCCTTTTAAACATCGTTGCCGGGCTGGAAAAGGCAGATTCAGGCGAGGTATGGGCTGATGATCGTAAAATTAACGGGGCTGGTTCAGACCGTGTTGTTATATTTCAGGAAGCGGCCCTTTTCCCGTGGCTGAACGTGGTAAAAAACGTAGAATTCGGGTTGAAATTAAAAGGAATTAATGGCAAGGAACGGCGAAGCCTGGCCATTGAGTATCTTAAAATGGTGCATTTAACAAAATTTCAACATGCCCACGTCCATGAACTATCTGGCGGAATGAAGCAGCGCGTAGCCATAGCCAGGGCCCTTGCTATGAATCCTGAGATGCTCCTGCTCGATGAACCCTTTTCCGCACTGGACGCCCAGACACGGTGGATACTCCATTATGAACTCCAGAATATATGGCTAAAAACCAGAAAGACGATCCTCTTTGTCACTCACAATATCCGAGAGGCGGTCTGTCTGGCGGACCGGATAATAATCCTTTCAACGTCGCCGGGAAGGATCAAGAAAGAGTTTTTGGTTGAATTGCCCAGACCAAGGGATGACAATGATGTGAATGTCGCGGAATATTCCACCAGAATCATGAAAGAACTGAAAGCCGAGATTAATAAGGTTATGAAGTGCGAGATGGATGCGGATTCATGTGTAGAATGTGATATAAAGTGCACAACTGAAGGACCTGCAAAAACAGACATTGGGGGAGGAATCTGAGAAAATGCAAAGCATACTTAAAAGGACAATGTTTTATATCCTTTTTATAGGAATTTGGGAAGGGTTGTTCAGGTTGGGGATATGGCCTGAATACGTCCTGCCTTCTCCCGTTTCAGTTTTTAAAACACTGATTCATGGATTTCAAAATCATACCTTCCTCATTGGAATAGCAATCAGCATGAAAAGAATTGCCATAGGTTATGGGATTTCCATTGTCGCTGGCATCTTTTTAGGCCTGCTTATCGGCAGGATTCGGCTTTTTGAAGAAACACTTGGTTCATTCATTACCGGGTTGCAAACGCTACCGACAATCTGCTGGCTGCCCCTTGCGCTGCTTTGGTTTGGCTTAAATGACAGAGCTATCATATTTCTCGTCTTTATGGGCGCTGTGCTCTCCATTACTATTGCAACGGATGCCGGAGTGAAAAGCGTGCCATCGCTCTATGTTCGGGCTGCAAAGACTATGGGAGCGAAGGGATGGAAATTGTATCTTGAAGTAATTATTCCCGCTGCCCTACCGCATATCGTCACCGGAATGAAACAAGGCTGGTCTTTTGCCTGGCGTTCGCTCATGGCGGGCGAATTATTAATCGTCTGTCTGGGATTAGGACATCTTATGATGATTGGACGGGAGCTGAATGACATGAGCCAGGTCATAGCCGTGATGATTGTAATTATTGTCATCGGCATCCTGGTTGATAGGCTATTTTTCGTAAAGGTGGAACAGCGTATCCGCGAACGTTGGGGACTGGTCAAGGGGTAAAACTTACGAATTACGATTTTTCAGTTATCCTGAAAAATGCTTCCAGGCGGTCATTCTGTGCCCGTTGCTTGTCATTCTGAGTTCTTTGCATGTCATCGAACCCTTCACATGTCATTCTGATCCCTTTGTTTGTCATTCTGAGCGAAGCGAAGAATCTCAACGTGCCGCTCAGGGCGGTGTTCGTGAAAAATCACTTTGTTCCTCAGGGTAAACTCCGCGAAGAAACTCATTTTAGCAAGACCCTTCGTCTTCGGCTTAGGGTGATATTTTCATTATCCTTTGTGAGCCGGTGGCTCATGTGTGTTTCATTTCGCTTCTCGCTGGTTCAATCGCCCCCAGCCGATGTACCTAATAATCTTGCCTCTTGCCCCTTACCTCATACCTCATCTTTGTCCTTTGCGTCTACATATCTACCTCAACCGGCAGTTCCATATTTTGCATGGAAGCCTGTACTAAAGCTTCCCGGTCGATTTCATCTTCGGGCTGCTTAATCCGATCTGCCTTTCTCTCGACAAATTGCACGCCTTCACCGCGGTATTTCTTCTTTAAAACCTCGCATTTTGGGCAATCTTCTGCTGTATAGATGTATTTCACGATAAATCTCCCCTTTCTGTAGTAAATGTCTTGAATATGTTGCCAATTGAATGCCCGTCATTCCGAACATATTCACCTTGTTCAGTGTAAACTCCGTGAGGAATCTTAAGATTTCTCCCTTCGGTCGAAATGACAATTACAGATGAAAAAATCGTAAATCTGAAATCGCAAATCTAAAATTTAGCTCAGTTATTCTACAAAAAGGAATAATTCTTTCAAGACAAATTTTTAGCAATATACCGTTCATGCGTATAATCTTTAAAAATACAATTCCGACTCGTTCTGGTTAGAATGAAGGTTGTTTTGATTGCGGCGGCATTTGGTTTGGAGTAAAATCCCGGTGAAAGCCAGGTTGAAGTATCCTTGAGGTATAGGAATTTTAATCTTTTTTGATTCCCCTCTTGAGGGGGAGAAAGGGGGAGGATTCCGTTGTTTGGTCGTGCAGAAAAGGATATTCCCGTCATGAAAGCCCTATGGCGTAACCGGTGTGGCTATTTTGGCTGTCGCCCCTCGCGCAGGGATGCGGATTGAAACCTTTCAAATTTCTTTGGGTTAGGATAATTGTTTGACTGAATGCATCGTATGTGTTATATTTTCTAAAAATTCGAAAGGAAATATTCTATGAGATTTATTGGATTACTTATCGCAGCGGCGGTGGCTGTATGGGTATATATAGATGCAAAGAATAAAGGGTATAAAACCCTCCCGGCTGTGGGCTGGATGCTGGGTGTGTTTTTGCTGATGATTGTTTTTTTGCCCCTTTATTTGTTTGTAAGGGCCAGGAAGGCCAAACCGGTAGAAATCTTAACACCCTGTAAGCATTGCGGGAAGTATTACCAGGATACACCATTGTATTGCCCTAACTGCGGCCACAAAGTAGGTGGATATTCATTTAAAGAGGAGTAATCTATGAACATGAAAGAACGGATAACGGAAGATCTCAAGGTTTCCATGAAGGCACAGAACAAATTAAGGACGTCTGTGTTGCGCATGATACTTGCCGACATTAAGTTAGCAGATACCTCCGGCAAACCCAGGGATCAGATCGATTACGTTGAGGTCGTTCGCGGATATTACAAGAAACTGAACAAGACGCGTGAAGAATACGAGAGGCTCAATTTGCCTGATAAGGTAAAAGAACTGAATGGGGAGATTGCAATCGTAGAGGAATATCTGCCAAAACAATTGTCGGATGACGAAATAAAAAAAATTGTTTGTGAAACCATAGAAACAAATAAATTTACTGCCAGGGAAATGGGGGCGGCAATGAAGCTTATTATGGGCAAATATGGCGGCGTAATAGATGGGAAAAAGGTTCAAATGTATTTGAAGGAAAAATTGGCAGGTTAATGAAATAAACATAGTTTTATTACAGGAATTATCATGCAAGCCGAAACCTGGAAAGAACCGCTTCTAAAATTGCCACTAGATGAACTTAAAAAGGCGCAATGCTTCGTAACGGACTTAATTCAAACCTTAGAAACACTGCATAAATCGACTGAAGATCCGATTGTGATATTCCCGCCTGAGGATATCCTTAAAATTGAGGAACGGCGCAGGGACAAACGATTTGATATGGAACTTGAAGGGGTTTGTTCCATTGTAAAAAAACAAGAATCCGAAGTGTCGAAGGATGTGCCAATAATTATAAAGGATATCTCTAAACGAGGTTTGCGGTTTATAACCAATCAATCATTAATGCCTTCTGACATATTGGTAGTGACATTCCAATTGCCGCCCACAATGGTGTCCGGACACGTTTATAAAAATCCTCAAAAGAAAGTTTACGTCGAAATAAGAAGGGTAGCTGAATTTCCGTCACCTGCCGGTCTCAAATACGATATTGGCGCTCAATCAATTGAAAGTGAGAGGGTGGTAGAATTAGCTAAAGAGGAAGAAAACAGGGCACTTGTTAACAAACGACTGGCTATAAAGGGAGAAACCAGGGTTTTGGTCGTGTCTATTAAAGAGGCGCAGTCCAAACGTTTGGAAGAAATTTTATCAAAACAGGGTTATGTTGTTTGCAAGGCTAACCAAAAACAACAGGCAATTGCGTTATTACGGAAAAACAAATTTGACATCGTTATTTCAGACATTGACACCGCTAAAATTAATGAGTTTGAGTTGTTAAAAGATATTAAAACGGAATTTCCTCAGGCAGGACTGATAGTCGAGATAGATGTTATTGAAGACTGGAAAAATATTTTATCATTGGGAGTAAATAATTATCTTACAAAAAACTTTAATGACGAAGAATTTAACATTATTTTGGAATCTCTACACAGAAAATTACTATACAAAAGCATGTTCGGCGTAGACTTCAAAAAGAGCCGGTCTGAAAGCCTGAATATATTAATACTTAGCAGAAAAGAAGTCCTGAAAAACCTTTTGTGTGCCGAGTCCAAAGAGAAGGGATTAAAATTATATTTTGTGGATGATACTGCACGCTCACTTACTGTTTTAAAGAGATATAAAATTGACTTTGTTATTGTGGATGCAGAAATTACGGGCATAGAGGGATGTCAATTTCTCATAAATATAAAAAAGGAATTTCCTCATATCGAGACTGTGGTGATTTCCAAAAACCTTCAGGAACGCTGCGATTTTTTGGTAAGCGGTGCGGACAATTTTATTATTGAACCGATAGAGTCACAAGAAATATTTACAGTGCTGCTTTAAGACTGTGGCGCAGGGGAGTTGTTGCTTATAAGCTGTTTTGCACAGGCACATTCAAGAGATAGCACCTGAGACATGCGGCTTTTGTCTCTGTATACGGTAATTCCTTTGCAACCGCTTGTATAAGCCAATAAGAACACCTTCTTCACATCATCGGCAGTTGAATCTTTTGCGAAATTAATAGTTTTAGAAACACCACTATCAATATATTTCTGGCAGGTTGCCTGTATCCTTACGTGCTGTTCCGGTGAGACATCCCTGGCAGTGATAAATACCTTTTTGACGTCTTCCGGGATTTCATTAATGTTTTGTATCGATCCTTCCTTTGAGATTTTTTCAATAAGTCTTTCTGAATAAAAACCCCGTTTTTTTGCAATTTCCACAAAGAATGAGTTTATTTCTGGCAGTCCCTCCTCTACCAAAACATGTCGTTTATACGCAATTGCAAATAAGGGCTCAATGCCGCTGGAACAATCTGTGATGATACTGATAGTGCCCGTTGGCGCGATAGTTGTCCGTGTTGCATTTCTATATCCCGGCCCATTCCTTTGAGCGTAAATGCTTTTCTGGTAATTCGGAAAGACGCCGCGTTTGGCGGCAAGTTTGATGGATGCTTCATTTGCCTTTTGGGAAAAGAAAGATACAAGTTTGTCGGTGAAATGAACTGCTTCCCCGGAATTGTATGAAATACCAAATTTTATTAACAAATCAGCAAGCCCCATGACGCCTAAGCCTATTTTCCGATTTCCCTTTGTCAGACGCTCGATCTGGGGTAACGGATATTTATTCACGTCGATAACATTGTCCAGGAAGTGTACGGCAAGTTGTATTACGGTATCAAGGCGATTCCAGTCAATTTCATATTTTCCATGAGTTAGTTTAACCATTCTGGAAAGGTTGATAGACCCCAGAACACACGCTTCGTAAGGCAGTAGAGGTTGTTCTCCGCACGGATTGGTTCCTTCTATTTCTCCAAGAAGCGGAGTAGGATTGGCTGAGTTAATGGTGTCCAGGAACAAGACGCCCGGCTCGCCATTTTCCCAGGCGGAATGAATAATCTGATCAAAAAGCTGTTTTGCATTAACGGTTTTTACAACCGCTCTTGTTCGTGGACTAATCAGTGGAAAATCCAGATTCTTCTCAACAGCTTCCATAAACGCATTGGTAATCCCAATGGATATATTAAAATTTGTCAATACACCTTCGAATTGTTTGGAATGGATAAAATCGAGGATATCAGGATGGTCTACGCGCAGCACCGCCATGTTTGCGCCCCGTCTGAAACCTCCCTGGTTGATGGCCTCTGTGGCCTCATTAAAGACCTTTATAAAAGATATGGGGCCGCTGGCAAAACCGCCGGATGTGCTTACGCAGTCATTTCTAGGTCTTATTCGGGAGAAGGAGAAACCCGTGCCTCCGCCGCTTTTGTGGATTATCGCCGCCTGCTTCACCGTCTCAAAAATATTCTCAATAGAATCTTCGACAGGCAGCACGAAACATCCGAATAATTGTTGAAGGTCTCTTCCCGCATTCATCAAAGTGGGGGAGTTTGGCATAAAAAGAAGGTTCGTGAAAATGTCGTAAAATTGTTCTTCGAGGGATGCGATATCCGCCTTTTTATCGTAAATTAAATCCGCCGATGCGACGTTTTTGGCTATTCTCCGGAACATATCTTCAGGCGTTTCTGTAGGATTGCCTGGAGCATCTTTCTTTAAATATCTTTTTTCAAGTACCAATTTGGCGTTTGGCGTTAAAGAAATGGTGTTTTCCCCTATAGATTTTCCGCTTATCAAGATAATTGTTTTCTAAATAATCATCATGTAATCGCCGTAACTGAAAAATCGATAGCCTTCATTTTTGGCTGTTTCGTAAGCATTCAGGATATTTTCCCTTCCTGCAAAGGCGGAGACCAGCACCAATAAAGTGGTTTTGGGAAGATGAAAATTAGTAAGCAAAACATCAACACACTTAAAATTATAAGGAGGATATATAAATAAGTTTGTCCAGCCAGAGAGAAGCGATGGGTTGCCATTTCCGGCAATGGTCTCGAGGACACGGCAGGAAGTGCTCCCCGTTGCGATTACACGGCGATTCTGTTCTTTGGCCGTCTTTATTTTCTGGATAACTTCTTGAGAACATTCGTAATATTCTTTGTGCATGAGGTGATCCCGGATGTCCTCTGTTTTGATGGGTAAAAACGTGCCCAAACCCACGTGTAACGTAACGAACCCTATTTCTACCCCGCGCTTCAGTGTCTTATCGAGTGTATCCTTGGTGAAGTGCAAGCCTGCAGTCGGGGCGGCGATTGCTCCTTCTTTTTGGGCAAATACTGTCTGATACCTTTCCCTGTCTAAAGAAAACAAGGTGTTTTGATTTTTGCCGCGTTTTATATAGGGAGGCAGGGGCATTTCCCCGATTCGATTAAGGAGTTCTATGACGTTATCGTTTTTGTTAAATTCAATAAGCCATGTGCCTTCTTGAGTCCTGTCAAGCAGCCTTGCGGAGATACTGTTGTTGTCAATAAGAATCTCTTCACCAGTTTTCAGTTTTGCATTTGATTTTATTAAGGCCTTCCATCGATTCCCTACCGTTTCTTCAATGAATAATAATTCAATTGAAGCGCCGCTAATCCTATTCCCCGCTATACTGACGGGAAGTACCTTCGTATCATTCAGTACCAAAAAATCCCCCGGAGAAAAATAATCTGTAATTTCACAAAATTTCCGATGCTCTATCTTGCCCGTGTTACGATAGAGCACCAACAGCCTGGAATCATCACGATTCTTAAGGGGTTGTTGGGCAATGAATTCCTTAGGAAGATCATAGTCGTAATCGGATAGTTTTGTATAAATTTCCACAATATTCGTTCTGGTTGTTAGTATTTATCTATTTAGAAATAGGGTACATCTGAAAAAATAATATCAGATTTATACAATTTGTGAATTTAAAAATATTATTTAAATATTTTTTAAAAAATACTATAACGAGAAAAACACAATATATTGTATTAACAAAAATAAGTAGTACAACGATTATAATAGCAAACAAATCCAAATAATTTGTGTTTAAATAACAATAAAAATATTTCTTGACAATTTAATAAAAAAGTATATTGTCATAGCCGTATGTGGTAAAAAGTGTGGACAAGTGGGGAGAAATGACAATGTTCACTGGTGAGTACCATCACACGATCGATGACAAAAATAGACTGGCCATACCAGTGCCTCTTCGCGATAGTATTGATGTGAAGATGGAAGGAAAAGGATTCTACATAACTCGAGGTCTCGACGAATGTCTATTCATGTATCCCCCCAAGGAATGGCAAAATGTCGTTTCGAGAATAGAACAAATCTCTTTTACGAATAAAAAGGCGCGTCAATTCCAGCGCCTTTTTTTTTCTAAGGCACAAAAAATTCCAGATTGTGACCAACAAGGACGTATTTTGATTCCGCAATATTTAAAAGAACTCGCTAAGATTCAAAAGAATGTTGTAATTGTCGGAGTCAGTAGTCGTATTGAAATCTGGGATGAGAAAAATTGGCAGAATTACGAGTCAGAACATGAAAAGGGATTTGAGGAAATAGCAGAAGATTTATTTTCAATCGGGTAATTCTCTCCCTGAGATTTGATAAAAGAATCTACACTATGTTAAATAAAATGACAAAAAATGGATGACATAACTGATACGCCTCTTCACAATCCGGTAATGGTTGATGAGGTGATTGATTACTTGCATCCGCAGCCAGGGCAAATAGTCTTGGATTGTACTGTAGGAGGCGGTGGACATGCGATCAAAATACTGGACAATATTAAACCCGAAGGGCTTTTAATTGGTATAGATAAGGACATGGAAATATTGCAAACTACTAAGCAATCTCTATCAAAAACAGCAGGTAAATTTAAGCTATTTCATGCAGATTATTCTGATATTGACGAAGTATTGCGTCAGGCTGACATAGATAAAGTTAACGGTGTTTTACTTGATTTGGGAGTATCCTCTATGCAGTTTGATCAGGCGGACCGCGGCTTCAGCTTTGCAAAAGAAGCTCCACTGGATATGAGGATGGATCGTTCGCGCGGCATTACCGCACAAAATTTAATCCGGAGTCTTTCCGAGTCAGAGTTGGGAGAATTATTGTGGAAATACGGAGAAGAGCGGTGGTCAAGAAGAATTGCGAGGGCCATACTAAAAGAGGAAAAGGGGGCAGGCATCACCTCCACGAGACAGTTGGCCGCCATAGTCGAACGAGTTGTACCAAGAGGCAAAAGCAAGATACATCCCGCAACAAAAGTGTTTCAGGCGTTGAGGATTGCTGTAAATAAAGAACTGGAAAATCTGGAAATCTTCCTGGATAAAATTCATAACTACATGGCAGGAGGTGCACGCATTGTGATTATAAGTTTTCATTCTCTTGAGGACAGGATTGTAAAGAATAAATTTATTGAAAAGGCAAAACAAAACATATTCAGGGTACTTACAAAAAAGCCTATTATTCCCCGTGAGGCTGAAATAATGGAAAATATAAGAAGCAGGAGCGCAAAACTAAGGGCAGCGGAAAGGATTTGAAATGGGTATATCAAGAATATTGTTAGTGTTTACTATTGCTATCATTATGGCAATGTTTCTGGTGTGGGAACGAAATAAGATTATAGAATTAGGATACCAGGTAGCCAGGCTACAGAAAAATTGCACTGAATTGTCGGAAAAAAACAGAAAATTGAACTACCATGTTAGTCGGCTTAAATCACCTCAAATGATCGTCTATAAAATACAATCACTAAAAATGCCACTTGTTCCACAAGATGCAACATCCGGAATTATCATGATGGGACAGGCTAAGTTCCAGGAGAATGTGGCTAAATCTCTGAAAACGAGCTCGAATAGTCGTTTCTTTTGCGCCCTCCTCCCGAACGCTTTCGGGGTAATGTTGTTTTATCTCGAAAGCGTTCGTAAAATTAGATTGTATGTGTCTGTTTTAATCCGGTGTAATTTTAGGGAATTGCAAGCGTGCTGCCTTTAAAAAAACATAAATTTTTGGCGAATGTTGCGGGTGTTTTTCTCATTATGGCTTTTATTACGCTCGCTGTTCATCTGAGTCGTATTCAACTGGTTGATCATGAGAAATATATTAAACTGGCAAAAGCGCAGCAATGCAAAAAGATCGAATTACCCGCCAGAAGAGGTTCGATCCAGGATCGAAATGGAATTAAACTTGCCGAATCTTTACAGGTAGGATCCGTTTATGTGGATCCTGCAGAAGTTGAAGATATCTCTACTGTTGCATATCAGTTAAGCAAACTCTTAAAACTTAATTCATCAAAATTAATAAAACAACTTAACAGAGACAGGCGGTTTGTTTGGATTAAGCGGATGGTTGGTGATGTAGAACTTAACGCTGTCGCGCAATTGTCTCTGAAAGGCGTTTATGTTAAACATGAGTATCACCGATTCTATCCCAATCAGCAGTTAGCCTGCCATATTCTCGGGTTTACCGATGTTGACGAGAAGGGACTCGAAGGTATCGAACTGTCATTTGACAGCGTATTATCCGGAAAACCCGGCTACAAATTGATTAACAGGGATGCGCTTCAACGTCAGATTATCACACTTGATGCAGAGGAACAAATGCCGAAGCACGGAGATCATGTTGTGCTGACGATTGACGCTAACATTCAGCGTTTTGCCGAAGAAGAATTGGAAATCGCTTATAAAAAATGGGCGCCAACTTCCGCAACAGCCGTTGTAATGGATCCAATGACAGGCGAAGTTCTGGCAATGTGCAATTACCCTGCGTATGATCCCAATCATGTTAAGAAATCTCCATCCGGCAGCAGAAGAAATCTGGCTATTACCGATTTTTATGAGCCGGGGTCGTTAATGAAGCCCATTGTAATCTCTGGTATATTTGAACAGGGTCTGGTGAAACCCGACGACGTTCTCTTTTGCAATAATGGAGTTTGTGAAATCGAAGGCAGGATTCTGCATGATACCCATGGAGGGCATGGTAATCTTACGGTTTCTGAAATTGTAGCTTACTCCAGTAACATAGGGATGGCTAAGTTGGGTTTGCTAATGGGAAATGAAAAAATGTATCAATATCTCAAGCAATTCAATTTTGGAGAAAAAACGGGGATTGAATTGCCGGGTGAAATCGGAGGTATCTTTCGTCCCTTAAAACAGTGGTCAAAAAAATACTCTCTCATATCTATTTCAATAGGACATGAAATAGCCGTTACTCCGCTTCAGTTTGTTACCGCTTTTTGCAGCATTCCAAATGGCGGGCTATTGCTAGAACCGACAATAATAAAATCAACGATGAATAATGACGGCAAAACAAAAGAAGAATTTCAAAGTCTGCAACCTGTGCGACGCGTAATAAATGCAAACGTTGCACGCAATATAATGAACCCTATATTGATGAAAGTCGTTACGGAAGGCACCGGGAAGAATGCAAACCTGCTGGAATACGATGTTGCAGGAAAGACGGGCACATCACAAAAAGCCGGTGGTGATGGCGGCCGGTATTCTCATGAAAAATATGTCGGCTCTTTTATTGCTTATGCACCGGCAGAGCATCCTCGCATTTGTGTGTTAGTAATGATTAATGAGCCACAAAATGGCGCATACTACGGCGGTACTATTGCAGCTCCCGTTGTAGGAGAAATTATTAAACGTTCGCTCCTTTATCTTGGTGTAGAACCTTCAAAATTTCAGATAGCAATGCAATAATATAACTTGTTGTACCCTTGTCAAAAGGAGGTGATGAGCGATTTTAATGGCTTGAAAATGCATGAAATTATGTGATAAAGTATTCTGATATGATGATCTATTAACGGGATAAGGGGGGATAAAGATGACAAATAAAGAAATTGAAAAACAGAATTTCGTTTTATGGTACAGTCTGTATGCCACTGAAAAAGAGTTGGAAATGGCCCGAACCAATAACACGGAAACATTAAATAGACTTTTAAAAGAATATGCCGAAGAAATCGATAAGATTGACAAATCAAGGCGTTTTTATGAACGCATTACTCGTCCGGCAAGTGGACTAACACAGGGTTTTGATGCGGCATTGGAGATAAATTATTCTTCATACGAAAGGAAAAATACCGTCCTGGAGAATGTATACCAATAGGCATGAAATTAAGTGAACTTTGTTCTTGTTTAAAAGAACACCGGTCTTATGATTTTATGGAAAAGGAAGTTTGTGGGATAACACATAACTCCCAAAGGGTAAAAGGGGGCTATGTGTTTGTTGCCATTAAAGGTCATAAGCTTGACGGGCATGATTTCATTGTTGATGTGATGAAAAAAGATGCCGCTGCGCTTGTTGTTGGAAGAAGGATAGAAATAAATCCACGGATACCACAAGTTGTTGTGCATGATACCCGCAAGGCATTGGCGTTTCTCAGCAATTATTTTTATGGCGAACCTTCTTCCAAAATGACCATAATCGGTATTACAGGAACGAACGGAAAAACAACTACTTCATATTTCACAAAGTCAATAATTGAGGCTTCCGGCAAGAAGGCGGGACTGATTGGTACAATTCAATATCAAATAGGGAACAGGGTAATACCGGCTCAGGAAACTACCCCTGAATCCGTTGAAATTCAGAGTTATCTTTCAGAAATGCTTAAATCCGGTTTAAAATATGCCGTAATTGAGGCATCCTCTCACGCCCTGTCTCAGCACAGATTGGATGGTATTCATTTTAGTTCTGCAATCTTTACAAATCTATCCATTGAACATCTCGATTATCATGAAAATATAAAAAATTACAGGACAGAAAAACTCAAACTGGTAAAAGGACTAAGTACAGATGCATTTACCATACTTAACGCCGACCATAACGCCAGCAAACATTTTGCGGAGTGTACGAAATCGCAGGTAATTTGGTACGGTATAAAGAAAAAAAAGGCAGATGTAACGGCTGAAATTATAAATATGAATGCCGATACAACGCAGTTTTTATTAAATTCTCCCTGGGGCAAAAACGTTATTAAATTAAAATTGGTAGGTAAACATAATGTTTATAATGCATTGGCGGCGGCAGCAAATGGCCTGGCGCTGGGTTTCGATATCGATACAGTAAAAACCGGTATTGAATCGTTAAACGGAGTGCCCGGACGGTTGGAAAAAATCGAGCATGGACAGGATTTCCACATCTATATTGACTTTGCTCATACACATCAGGCGCTACAGATTATTCTGAGTACACTTCGGGAGACGACGGGCGGACGCATCCTGCTCGTTTTTGGGTGTGGTGGGGACAGGGATAGAAAGAAAAGACCTAAGATGGGACACATTGCAGAAAAATATTCTGACCTTTTCTGGATAACAAGTGACAATACTCGTTCCGAGGATCCTCTCAAAATTATCCACGAGATTCAAAAAGGAATAAAGCAAAACGCTTCTTGCAGAGTGCTGCCTGATAGAAAAGCCGCCATTGAAGAGGCCGTTATGGAAGCAAAAAAGGGTGACGTTGTGATTATTGCCGGAAAGGGGCACGAGCAATATCAGATACTAAATAATACCGTTGTTCCATTTGACGATCGTGATGTTGTAAGACAAGCCTTGCAAAACAATATGGCTTTACACACATAAAAGGTAAAGGTAATAAAATGGAAATCCTATCCCTTGATGAAATTGTAAAAGTTACCTGCGGACAGATAATATCCGGCGATCGGGCTGCGAAGATAAATGGTATTTCAACGGACAGTCGTACAATTAAGTCAGGTGACCTGTTTTTTGCGCTCAAAGGGGAACGTTTTGACGGTCATCAGTTTCTTATGCATGCAATGAATACGGGAGCAGTGGGAGCTGTTATTTCAAATGAATCTAAAATAGAGCCAGGATACGGGAATTTTTCAATAATTCGGGTAAAAGACACCACAACAGCGTTAGGAGATTTAGCGAAATATTACCGCCAAAAATTAAGCGCAAAGATTGTCGGTATTACCGGAAGTAACGGTAAAACCACTACTAAGGAAATGACGTACCATTTGTTGTCCCAGTTTGGTTCTGTGGCAAAATCACAAAAAAGCTTTAATAATTTCATTGGTGTGCCGGTAACAATATTTGAAATAGAAAACAGACACCAATATGGCGTGCTGGAAATGGGCACAAATGCCCCTGGAGAAATTCGGCGTCTGTCTGATATTGGCGCTCCCGATATTGCAGTAATTGTTAACATTTCTAAAACGCACCTGGAAGGTCTCGAAAGTATTGAAGGGGTTGCGCAGGCAAAAGCAGAAATATTAGAAAACCTCCGCAAGGGTGGGGTATTTGTATATAATGCCGACAATGCATGGTGTGTTAAAATTGCCGGCAGCTTTAAAGGAGAAACGGTGAGCTTTGGTTTTAACTCCCAGTCACATATTAGGTGTACGGACGTAAAGAAAAAAGACAAAGGGTATGTTTTAGAACTCAATGAACATTTAAAAATTCCTCTTCCTATCCCAGGGTATCATAATATTACAAATTGTTTGGCTTCTTTTGCGATTTGTAAAGCGCTCGGTCAGGATATTTCCCGTGTAAAGGATGCCTTTTCCTCTTTTAAACTACCTTCAATGAGAATCGAACAGCAGCGGATTGGAAACATTACCGTTATTAATGATGCTTACAATGCAAATCCCGAGTCTGTACGCGCGGCCTTACAATATCTAAGTGAAATTAATGCATCGGGTAGAAAAATTTTTGTATGTGGTGACATGCTGGAACTGGGAAATGAATCTGCTCTGTTACACAGGGAAATTGGAGAAACAGTATCTCGCCTGAATATTGATTTATTGTGGACTGTAGGAAAATGTGCATCTGAAATTGCAAAGGCGGCAAAATCATCAGGCACACCTCACGGAAAAATCATCAGTTTTCAGGATGTATCAGACATTACAGCAACAGAAATAAACGAACTAAGAGATAATGATATAGTGTTAATCAAAGGTTCCAGAGGCATGCATATGGAAAATATTATTGAAAAGTTTAAGGAATTTTTCTCAAAGCGTGAGCCAGTTCATAATTGTAATTAACAAGTAGATACTCAATATGGATACACAGAAAAAGGTACTGTTGGTGGAAAAAGACAATGCCATATGGCATTTTGTCCGCAGTATACTTAAAAATGAGTTATATGATTTGGACTTTGCCGATGACGCAAAATACGCACTCACAAAAATTCAAAACAATACAACTGACTTGATTCTTTTTGATTGTACTTCTTTGGGGGTAAATATGTCAGAATTCATTTCCTTGATTAAAAACTCGACAGATAATATGCCCAGTATTATAGCGTTAACAAAGAACATTAGCGACGATGTTGATTATGCCCAACACCCCGTGGACGATTTAATCACCAAACCGCTCAATTCGACTGAATTACAATACCGCATCAATCGGGTTTTTGATCGCAGAAGTATGATTGATTTATTGAATAAAGACCGGGCAGATTCAGAAGCGCTTCTACAGATATCGGAAGCTGTGTCTTCAACACTGAGCAGCAAAGAAATTCTTCACATCATAGTCAAAAATGTTGCTTCCCTTTTTGATGCGACTCGTTGTTCTATTTTTCGTGTTGCCCAGGAGGAGAAATTTGCCCAGGTAATTGCCTCTCACGATAATCCACACATAGAGTTGGAGATAACGATTGATAATTACCCGGAGGTAAAGAAGGCGCTGGAGACAAGAGAAATGGTTATCGTTCAATATATTCTCCTCGATCCGTTGATGAAGGAAGTGCAGGAAAATATCCAATCTCTGAAAAACAATGCGATTGTCGTTATTCCGATTATATTGAAAGACAATGTCATTGGAACTCTTTTCTTAAGAAGCGTTCGGGATAATAAGTTCTTCAATGAAAGAGAAATAAAATTCTTAAAGGTAGTAGCTCGTATAGCTGCAAACGCATTAGACAATGCCTTTCTTTATGAAAATTTAGAGTCCACACGGTTGCAGTTAGTACAATCTGAAAGGTTAAGGGCGTTGGGAGAATTGGCCACGGGCGTTGCCCATAATTTTAATAATTTATTGAGTGGTATTCTTGGACATACGCAAATGCTGCTTTCCAAGGGTCTCGATCCGGCAACTTGTGAACGATTACAAATTATTGAAAAGCTTGTGTTGGATGGAAGCGAGGTCGTCCGAAGGATTCAGGAATTTACAAGACTTCGCACCACAAAGGATTTTTCAGAAGTAAATATTAAAGACATCATAAATGACGTCATTAAAATGACAGAATCGAAGTGGTCTGGAGGGTCTCATATCCCGAAAATAACACTGCGAATTGATACTGATTCGATGGAAATCCCTATTGTAGAAGGCAATGCATCGGAGTTGAGAGAGGTTTTTATCAACATTTTGTTTAATGCGGTTGATGCCATGCCCAAAGGAGGAGAATTTACGATTCAAACAAAAACCAATGGGAAGGCTATTTTTGTTTATTTTATTGATACGGGTGAAGGTATGTCCGCAGAGACAAAGAAAAGGGTATTTGATCCCTTTTTTACAACAAAAGGATCAAAGGGTGCAGGTCTGGGGATGAGTGTTGCATATGGAATAATCAGCAGGCACAGTGGACATATTAGTATAGACAGCGAACTCGGCGTGGGCACTACTGTTATCGTGCAACTGCCCATATCTGAAAAATTCATTAAAGAAATGGAGCGCAAATATAATCTTAAACATGAAGAAAAAACAAAGATACTGCTTATAGAAGACCATAAAATCACCCTGGATGTCCTTGCTGAGAACTTAATAAATCTAGGTCACCACGTACAGAAGGTCGACAGTGGTATGGCAGGTATTAAAATGTTTAAAGATGGGAATTATGATATTGTTATAACAGATGTAGGTTTATGCGACATTTCCGGTTGGGCGGTTTCAAAAAAAATAAAAGACATGTCACCTCTGGTACCGATTGTATTTATTACGGGATGGGCCAATCAACTCAGTCCATCCCAGTTGAAGGAATGTGGCGTGGATTTTATACTTGCAAAGCCTTTTAAGATAGAAGAGATTTCATCGATTATAAAAAAGGCAATTTATTCCGGGAAGATGTCTAAAGTCGACAAAGAAAGAGGTTAAAAGGGCTTTGCTATACAATTGGCTTTCTTCGATAAATTCATTAGAAATATTTAAATACATATCGCTTCGTTCCTGCTTGGCTGCTATTACTGCTTTTTTAATCAGCATTATTTTCGGTCACTGGTTTATTAAAAAACTCCGGGCCTTAAAGGTCGGTGAAGATACGACAAAGACAGACTCAGAAGAACTCAAACGTATGCATTTCGATAAAAAAAACACGCCAACAATGGGGGGAATTGTTGTAAATGTCTCTATCCTGGCCTCCGTTTTGTTCTGGTGTAATATTTATAATGAATATGTTCTTCTGTTAATGTTTACTTTGATATGGTTTGGCGTGCTTGGGTTTATTGATGATTATATTAAGCTTACGCAGAAGAATGCAGCCGGTTTGAGCGACGTGTCTAAATTGTTATTTCAATCTGCATTGGGGCTCATACTGGGGTTAGTCTTATATTTCCATTTCAGTAAATTTACATGGGGTACACAACTTGTAGTTCCATTTGTAAAAGATTTTAGACCTGATTTAGGCCCCTTTTACATACTGTTTGTTGCATTCTTTATCGTTGGGATGTCTAACGCTGTGAATCTTACCGATGGTTTGGATGGCTTGGCAATAGGCTGCAGCATTATTGCAGGAATTGCTTTTGCAATCATTGCCTATGCAACGGGCAGGATCGATTTTAGTACCTATTTGCGTATCCCTTATGTTCCAGGTGGGGGAGAGTTGAGTGTCTTTTGTGCCGCCCTTATAGGAGGAGGTTTGGGTTTCTTGTGGTATAACGGCTTTCCTGCTCAAGTTTTTATGGGCGATACAGGTTCATTGGCATTAGGCGGCATACTGGGACTTGTTGCCATTATTGTGAAACAAGAACTCTTGATGGTTATTATAGGGGGTATTTTTGTTGCGGAAGCAGTTTCTGTACTTGTGCAAAAATTCTTTTATAAGATGACAAAGAGAAGGGTTTTTCGGTGTGCACCTTTACACCATCACTTCCAGTTTAAGGGATGGCCAGAAACGAAAATTACCATCAGGTTTTGCATTGTTGCTGCTATGCTGGCTGTATTTAGTCTTACATTGCTGTAAAGGGGATTATTTTGAAAAACGGGCATTTTATTATATATATCGTGGTTGCTCTAATAGGATTCAGTATTATCACAGTCTATAGTACGGATCTGGCAACTTTTGGGGCGGGTGGGAAAAATTATCAATTAACGAAGCATCTTTTGTGGATATTTATAGGTTCGATATTGTTGATAACCATGTCAAAGATGGATTATCATTATTTACAGAAATTGAGAATACCTATTCTCGTTGTGTCTTTTATGCTTCTTTTGCTTGTATTGTTACCAGGGATTGGTACAGTTACCAATGGCGCACGCAGGTGGATTCGGTTGGGACATATTTTTGGCATACAGCCTTCAGAATTTGCTAAGTTGGCGGTTATAATATTTGTTTCTGGTTATATTGCCAAAAACCAAAGCCGCATGTCCGAATTTAAATGTGGTTTTATGATCCCCATTGTTATTATAGCGGTGACAGGCGCTCTTGTAATCAAAGAGCCTGATTTCGGGAGTGCGGCGTTTATTACTATCCTTTCTATAATTATGCTTATTGTCGGCGGTGCCAGGATTATTTATGTATTTTTTACGGTTTTAGCTGCTGCGCCTTTTGTGCACAAAATGTTATTTGAGGTCTCTTATAGAAAAGACAGATTAATGTCCTTCATGGATCCGTGGCAGGACCCTTCCGGAACGGGGTATCACGTGATTCAGTCGTGGATTGCCCTTGGTTCCAGTGGTTTGACAGGATTGGGTGTCGGCAGCAGCAAACAAAAACTGTTCTTTTTACCGGAAAGCAGCAGCGATTTTATCTTTACCATTATTGGTGAAGAGTTTGGGTTTCTGGGAGTGTTAGTTATTATAGGACTGTTTTTGTTATTAATATGGCAGGGATTAAAGATAGTGCATGCGACCAGGGACGTATTTGGATTTTTTTTAGGATTTGGAATAACTATGATGTTTGGATTACAGGCAGTTATGAACATTGCGGTTGTCTCTGGCATTGTTCCAACAAAAGGCATCCCTTTGCCTTTTGTTAGTTCAGGTGGATCATCCTTGTTGTTCTCGATGATAGGAATTGGGATACTAATTAATATTGCAAAACAGTCTTTTGAGCCGGGGACTTTAAGTCAGCAGGTGAATTTAGAACCATCAGAAAATAAAGTTGCTGGATTGTTGCCTGCGAGAATTTGGCACACTATAACGTCTAAGATAGCAAGCTTTTCCTGGCGATAAAGGGATTAACCGCCATGCTGAATAACGGTTGGACACAATTTTAAACATATTTTGGCCTTTTTAATCTATTTTGTTTGTTTTCTGTACAAAGCATTGTTCGGATAAGGGAAAAGGGGTGTGAAAATGAAAATCGCTTTTGCTGGAGGCGGTACCGCCGGTCATTTAATGGTGGGGTTAAGTACTGCCGAAGAGATCCGTTCGAGATTTGATGAGGCAGAAATCATTTTTTTTGGCACTGATAAGAAATTTGAAAAACGTTGTGTAGAACAGCGGGGATTTCAGTTTAAACAGATGCGCGCCAGAAAATGGGAAAAATCATACAAGGGTGTATTTATGTTTATCGTTACCACGTTTGTCAGCGTTATTGAATCGCTCATTGCAGTTCGCAAATTCAATCCTGATATTGTGGTTGGTCTGGGTGGATATGTTTCCGTTGCCCCAATTATCGCCGCTAAGTTGCACAGCATTCCAACCATATTATTAGAACAAAATGTCATACCTGGCAAAGCCAACCGATTCCTGTCTAAATGGGTTGATGAAGTATATTGTCATTGGCGGGGGTCTCTCAAATGGTTTAATAAAGCAAACGTTGTGCGGATAACCGGGACACCCATTCGTAAGGATATTTTATATAGTCAAAGAGGCCGTTCTGCTGAGAAATTCGGGTTAAGTCCTTCTAAAAAAACAATATTGATTACAGGTGGAAGTCAGGGTGCGCAGGCAATCAATGAGGTTATATTAAGATGTTTGCCAAAATTAGAACCGTTATCAAACGAACTGCAAATTATCCACTGTACTGGTGAATATGGGTATGAAGCTGCAAAAGCAGCGTACAAGCAAACGAATATCAGTGCGTTTGTTTGTAGTTTTTTAGATGATATGGGAGCTGCTTTTAGTATGGCGGACGTGATCATTTGCAGAGCGGGCGCTACTACTATTGCAGAATTTACCGCAGTGGGTATTCCCGCTATATTGATACCATACCCGCATGCTGCGGATAATCATCAGTACTGGAATGCAATGGAACTGGCAAGCAACGGCGGTGGATATTTAATACAGCAGATTGATCTGACGCCTGAAAAAATCATAGAACTTATTACAGATCTTTTAAACAATAAAGAAAAATATGACAGGATGAAGATGCTTAACAAAGGGATTGGAATGCCAAACGCAGCTTCAAGAGTTGTCGATAATATCTTTAGGGTGATTGGCCTGAAAGGCACGCAGTTTGCTATTTTAGTTGGATAGTTCCTTTGCTTTTGGTGATTAAATATACATCACGAGGGAAATTTCTATGAATTTATCAGAAGGTATAGACAGGATAAACACCCATACGTCAACACTGGGAAGCCACTGTAATTGCCGGCCTATGCGTGGGAATTGTGTGTACTTTATAGGAATTGGTGGTATCGGGATGAGTGCGGTTGCGCGGATTCTTTTAAAAGAAGGTTGTGTTGTGGCAGGTTCAGATACACGGACATCTTCTTTGACTTTGACACTTGAGAAAATGGGCGCCAGGATTAATACAAGGCAGGATGGGAGTCTTATGCCGTTAGAAACGGATATGGTGGTAATCTCGGCGGCTATTTCAGAGGACAATCCGGATCTTAAAACTGCCCGTAAAATGGGTATAAGAGTGGTAAAATACTCTCAAATACTCGGTTCGTTAATGAGAGAGAAGCGTGGTATTGCGATCAGTGGTACTCATGGAAAGACGACTACAAGTGCAATGATTTCTAACATATTAAAGACCGCGGGATTGGATCCTACTTTTGTTATTGGAGGAGAGGTGCCTGATATTGGAGGCAACTCACATTTAGGAATGGGAGATTTATTTGTAGCAGAGGCATGTGAATATGACAGGTCTTTTTTAAACCTTGTTCCGCAAGTAGGTGTAATTACAAATATCGAAGAAGATCATCTGGATTATTATGAAAATATTGAGAAAATAATAAATGCATTTGGTGATTTCGCATCATTGATTTCAAAAGAAGGTTTGTTGGTTGTAAACAATCACGACAAGAATATATTACGAGCAATGCAAAAAGCAAACTGTAGGGTAGAAACATACTCTCTGGATGACGCCTCTGATTGGCAAGGCAAAATCATTTCTTCGGGTAACGGTATAAACAGATTCAGCATTTTTAGAAGGAATAGTTTTTTTGCTGATTTTACCTTAAAAATACCAGGCTCTCACAATATTTTAAATGCGCTGGCCGCAACTGCGGTATGTACATTTATTGGAGTTGATAAGGATTCTATCAAAACTGCATTAGCTTCTTTCAGTGGGGCAAAGAGACGATTCCAAATTATTGGGGTAAAGAACAATATCACAGTAATTGATGACTATGCACACCATCCAACAGAGATACGCGTTACGTTAAAGGCAGCGAGAGAACTTTATCCTGGGAAAAAGATATGGTGCGTATTTCAACCTCATCAGTATAGCAGAACACGTCATTTATTAAGAGGTTTTGCAAAATCCTTCCAGGATGCGAATAAAGTGCTATTTGCCGATATTTATGCATCGCGTGACACCGACTATGAAAAAACGACAATGAATTCTATGCGGTTGTGTGAAGAAACCAGAAATGCAGGTGTAGACGTCCAGTATATTCCACAATTGGGAGAAATTGTCAGGGTACTTTCATCGGATGTAAAACCAGACGATGTTGTTATAACTATGGGCGCAGGTGATGTGTGGAAAGTTGCTCACGATTTAGTTGCAAAATTGGAATAATGGGTTAATATTTACTTGTCGCTTTTAAGTATAGGAGAATATCAAATGAAGCCAAAAAATGTTGTTGTGCTGATGGGGGGCATATCTCCTGAGCGTGAAATTTCTTTACGTTCCGGTAATGCAGTATCGAAGGCATTAAAGGATGCCGGATTTAACGTTACTTGTATTGATGTGAAAGACGAAAAGCTGGAAGAACTTGACCAGATGGACGTTGATGTTGCATTTATTGCCTTACATGGCTATTTTGGCGAAGATGGAGGTGTACAACAACTTTTGGAATCAAAAGGGATTCCATATACTGGCTCAGGAATAAATGCCAGCAGGCTTGCTATGGATAAATTAGCGACAAAAAAATGTTTTATTGAGGCAGGGCTCAAAACACCGGATTACGTTACAGTGACAGAATTTCAAGAATTAACGGAGATACAGCAGGAAGTAAGTAAACTGGGATTGCCGGTAGTTTTAAAACCTACGAGGAATGGTTCCAGCATAGGCATATCAATCATCAAAAATATTAACGACCTTCAAATTGGCTTAGAAAAGGCTTTTGAATTTGGATATGAATTACTGGTTGAAAAGTACATAAAAGGCAGAGAACTGACCGTTGGAATCCTGGACGACAAGGCTTTGCCCATTATAGAGATAAAGCCGGCGATGGAATTTTATAATTACGAAGCGAAATATAAGGATGATAGAACAAAGTATATTATTGTAGAAAAAACCTTAAACGAACGGAGAAATACAGTAGGTGATCCCTCATGCCCTATCGGCCATCTTTCGCCAGCTACGTATAATAAAGCACAGGAGCTTGCTATCAATGCGCAAAAAGTCCTTGGCTGTAGAGGATTTTCAAGAGTAGATATGTTGCTGGACGATAAAGATAATTTGTATTTATTGGAAATAAACACCATCCCGGGTTTTACTGAAAAAAGCCTGCTTCCAAAGGCGGCAAGGGCAGCAGGCATGACATTCCCCTTGTTATGTGAAAGAATTGTTGATCTTGCATTTCAGAATATTCTCGTTAGTGTAGATGAACCAATACAAAATTAAGGATATTATCAATAGCACGTTTAACTATAAGCTTTTTTTTGAAATCCTTTCCTCTAAAATAGGTTCAATAAAAAAAGTTCTACACCCCTTTTTGTTCCAATTTGCTGTTTTTGCATGTATAATAATTTTTGGTATATGGGGTATTAATAAGACATGGCACTCATTAACGGATATAAATATTTTTAAAGTCAGTCCTTCTACCTTCGACTTTCACACCCCCTCGTGGGTAACTGCTCGCTTCTCTGATGACATAAAACATGTAGCAGCTTTGAACGAACAATACAGTATGTATGAAAACAACTTGACTCAAAGAATTGCAAACGTATACGGAGGGGTTGTTTTGATTAAAAAGGTAGATTCGATCAAAAAGACATTTCCCAATAAACTAAATATCAAACTTGTCTTGCGCAAACCGGCTGCCTTCGTTAGAAGTGGAAACAATACATATCTTGTGGATGATGAATGTGTTTTGTTACCGAAAGAATATTACAAATTACCAAATGCAGAATATGATACCCCTTGTATTCAAAGCAATAAACTGGCGAGGTTGCCTTTGTTTGGAAACACATGGAATGATAAAGGAATCAAGGCAGGGATAGATTTGGTAAAATTTCTCAGAGAAAATAACATACATAACATATTTAAGATTTTGGCGGTAGATGTTTCTAACGTGGGTAAAAGGAGGTTCACCGGGAAGAGTGATATTGTTTTGTGGACAGAGAACAATACACAAATACGGTGGGGATGCTCTTCCCAATGTAACGAACCTAACGAACTTTCCAATGAAGAGAAGCTGCAAAACCTCCTGAGTATTGCAAAAACCGAAGGAACTCATCTTAAGCAAATGGAGTATGTTGATGTCCGTTGGAAAAAACCTTCTGGGAAGCGATGGGCAAAGGTTAATAGTATAATAGAAGAACGTTAAAAACCATTTTATGGTAGATTCGGGTTTTCCGGATCCCAAATTAATTCTTGTCCTGCTTGTCTATTTGGCCAGCCCTCGTTTGTTGTACCGTCAGAATCACCATTTTGTATCCGTTCTACATGTCCATCTATAAAAAGAATATTCGCAGCCTTTGAGTGTCTTTGTGCAACACTTCCATAAGAACCTTCATAGTTATTTGCTACGCCATCAGTATTGACGCGACCGTCAAACAACAACACAGTTTTGGTGGTATTTTCTATGGTTTCAATAGACCGTTGACATTCAGATGCCGGTAAAAGATTTTGATTCATTTTTATTGTGCGTGTTGTATCCTGCTTTGAAAGAGATACCGTTTTGAAGATAGGGTCTTGTTTTATAAGCAGGAGTCGCTCTTCCAGTGAAATGTCGCCCCTTTCGCCGGGGAGTTGTAATGTTGTAAGATAGTTGTCTACGGCCTTAAACCATACCTCGGCATTGCAGATTTTAGTACCGTCTTTGCTTGTGCTGCTGTTATTGGGGCGAGGGAGTAACCCGTTATTATCGTTTGTATATTGCTCAAAGGCAAGGAATAGCTGCCGGAGATTATTTACACAAATGATTTGCTGTGCTTTATGTTTTGCTGCGAAAATCGCTGGAATTACTATACTAACCAGGATTGCAACAATGATGACAATTATCAATAACTCAATAACTGTGAATCCTCGCCCCTTAATGGTTGAGTACATAGTTAACATGTATAAAAATAACTCTTGTTGAAATAACCTCAGGCTTCAGCCTGCGTGAGCATAATCGAAGAACTTGGCCTTGCTCGCCTGACCGGCAACGCAGGCTGAAGCCTGCGGCTACAGATATGCTGGCAACCGGCATAAATAAGATGAAAATTTCCATATAATAAAAATGTTTGGCATGTTGAATGCCAATAATCTTAATATAGGGAAAATAAACTTTAAATACTAACTATGCTTGATACTTACAGTATTTTTTAAAATAAAACGATTTTTGTATTAATTAAAAATTTGTGCTTGATGCTACGAAAAGGGTATTTTTACAGTACATAAGTGTAAAGTTGCTTTTAAAGAATAATGTTAAGTATTCAAAAATTAATAATCGCTTATAATAAAAATATTTGACTTTTTGTGGTGTAATGTTAAAATTAGCAAGTAGTTTTGGCTTAATTAGATACGAACAATTCTATGAAATGCGGAAGTGGCGGAATCGGCAGACGCGCTAGTTTGAGGGGCTAGTCCCGCTGATACCGGGGTGGGGGTTCAAATCCCCCCTTCCGCACCACTCTGTTTTGCCCT
>JACPHJ010000158.1 GCA_016188675.1 Planctomycetota bacterium | reverse complement strand
TTTTTAAGCGCCTAAATCTGTTTGCCGACAGAAAAAGCCTTGCCAAGGCACTTGCCAATCCCATAATAAGCGCGGATTTCCGGGGCGTACAAGAAGGGGCGCATTTTTTCTATATCGATTGTTCCGCCTTCTCCGAGCACCGAGTCTTCAACCTTGACGTCCACGATCTCGCCAATAAACTGGGTGTGTAACCCGATTTCAACGGTGTGGGTTAATTTACATTCCAGAACGAGGGGGAATTCCTTGATATAAGGGGCATCCACGAGATCGCTCTTTACAGCAGTGAGTTTTGTTGCTGAAAACTTGTCTTCTTTACCTCCCGATACAATCCCGAAGTGATCGGCTTCCTTTACATGGGTCTCAGAAGGGATATTTACCGTGAATGCCTTCCGTTCCACAATATTTCCGTACGTATAGGTTGCCTTTCTAAGAGAAATCGCCACACTGGGAGGACTGGAACAGCAAAGCCCGCCCCACGCAACGTTCATGGCGTTTGGCTTTCCATTCTTATCGTAAGTTGCCACAATAAATACCGGTGTTGGATATACTATCGTTTTTGCACCCAAAGACTTTTTCATGCTTGTCCCCCAAAATATTAATCAAACTCTACAATTACAATCAGAACATTGTTTTGCTGTTTTCATGTTTAAGCATCAGATATTGCTAACAACTAGAGTACCCTCAAAAAGGCTACCAAGTCATCCTTTTCTTGTTTTGTAAGCTGGATCTCAAGAATCAAGTTAAAGAATTCAACGGCATCTTCCAGTGTTAGCAACCGTCCGTCATGCAGGTACGGAGGCGAATCCTTGATGCCGCGCAGTGGAAAGGTCTTAATAGGGCCGTCAGCGCTGGCCATAACTCCATTGAACATGTGTGGTTTGTAGAAACGCTCCGCTTTAAGGTTGTGCATGAGGTTATCCGTGTAGTAAGGAGGATGATTACAAAAAGAACATCTCGCTTTGCCAAAGAACAAGTCCTGCCCGCGAAGCTCAACCTCTGTGGCCTTTTTTGAATCCAGCATGCCGTAGATGTTTAGCTTGGGAGCCGGGGGAAAGTCGAATAGTTCCTGAACCTCTGCCATGAAGTGCACCTGACTGCCCCTTTCGAGGATATTGGCACCTTTTTTTGTAGCAATGACCGGGTCGCCGTCAAAGTAAGCGGCGCGCTGTTCGAACTCCGTGAAATCCTCGACACTTTTCAATGCCCGCTGAGAGCCGAACAATCTCTGGATATTTACCCCTCGCAGGGAAGGTGTATCGAGCCGATGGCGAAATTCCTGGGGGCGGATGTCACCCACCAGATGGGTAGCGCCATTGGTATGTCCATTCACGTGGCAGTCAAAGCAGACAACCCCGCGGCTCGGTTGTTCAGAGCGGCGGTCTTCCGTTTGGTTGAACTGTTGCTGAGGGAAGGGCGTTACCAACAGTCTTAAGCCTTCAAGCTGTTTGGGATTCAATATCCCGTTGAATAGCTCGTAATAGTTGATGATGGTTACCAGCTTACCTTGAGAGACGTCTCCTAAATCAGGCCGCGTGGTCAAATAAATTGGCGGCGGGAATTCTGGCAAAAAGTGGTCAGGAAGATCATAATCCAGGTCAAAGCGGGTGAGGTCTCTTCCCTCTTGCTTCTTTATCTCGTCGATGTGAAACTTGGGGAAGAGCATACCGCCTTCTTTATGATTTGGGTGTGGAAGCGGCAAAAGACCTTTTGGGAAAAGGTCTTTTGCCCGGATATCTTCCGGAGTCGTAGCTGCCAGGGTTTCCCAGGTCACGTCTTTCAGGAGTTTTACCCGCACACCTTGTTGTATGGATTTTCCCCGGGACATGGCTATGCCTTTCGCCGGGTTATCGCTTAAATCGTAGCGCTCGTTAAGTAAGTCTATATGCTGTTTCATTACTTCTGGTTTAGCAGCCTTCATTCGAGCCATCATGTCTTCAAAGGACTCGGTTATGGTCACAGGCGCATAACTCGTCTTTACCGCCTTCTTTTTCTGTATGATGATTTTTAGAGGTTTTCCTTCCTTGCCGGGTTTCTCTTCCTGGGCATGTGTTAACCCGAAGGTGATGAGCATCGCGGCGAACATTACTAACAACGAACTTCCATATTTTACTATTCGTTCTCTCATACCATTCTCCTTTTTATTAAATTGGGTTGGGTTTTAAAAGACAAAAACCAAACGACTTTTTACCCACCCCTTCAATCGTTCGACTGAGCTCACGACGAAGTCCCCTCCCAGGAGGGGACTCCTAAAATTCCCCTCTTGAGAGGGGTTGGGGGTGTGTTAACAGAACAACCGAAAATTTTGAAATTTCTGTCCACTTTATGACGCCGGTTTTCTCAATGCCTTCAGTTGTTCTGCAAGCAATTTTAAGTGCGTTTTCTCTTCGTTTGCCAATTGCTCAAATGCCATTTTCCCCTTAGGATATTTCGTATTTTTTGCGGCCTCGGTGTAATAAAGGATTGAATCCTTCTCAGCCTGGATGCCGATTTTCAAGGCGTCGATATCTGTCGATATTTCCGCGGCAAGCCTCCTGGCTGCTCCTTTTTCCGTAAAGATACCCGTATCGACCAGATATTTTAGATACGAATCCACAGTGTAGTCCTCGCAACCTTGCACGGGACTTATCGGAGAGTTTATTTCACGATAGGCCTGTTGAAAACGGGCTAGATGTTCCTTCTCGTAAGAGGCGAGTTTTGAAAATAATTCTTTTATCTTGCTGTCTTTAGCATTCTTCATGAGGGTTGTATAGAATTCCAATCCCTCTTCCTCTACAATTATAGCGATACTCAGCGCCTCTGCATCATTGAAATTTTCATATTTCATATTCGTATTGTCCTCTTTAGAAATAATTATGGATACAAACCTCTGACTGTGATTGCGTCTACTACCTTTTTCACGGCTAATATCATGGCTGCAGTGCGTAAGTTGACTTTCCTTTCATGGGAAAGTGAAAAGACCTCTTCGTAGGAACGATTCAGGAGATTTTCAAGTCTCATATTAACCTCTGTTTCACACCAGAAATAACACTGTACGTCCTGCACCCACTCGAAATATGAGACAATCACGCCGCCTGCATTTGCCAGAATATCGGGGACGACGGGTATTTTACGTTCGGCCAGTATTTGGTCTGCTTCCAGTGTCGTCGGGCCGTTAGCGCCCTCGACAATCAACTTTGCTTTTATTTTAGCTGCATTCTCCTTAGTAATCTGATTGGCCAGCGCTGCCGGGATAAGCACGTCGCACGGAAGTTCCAGCAGTGCTTCATTCGTTATATTTTCAGCATGTGGAAATTCCTCGAAAGAGCCGTGTTCTTTATAGTGTTTAATGAGGGCGGTATGGCTGAGTCCCCTGGCGTTGCAGACTCCTCCCTTCGAGCTGCTCACGGCGACGATCTTGCAGCCCATTTCGCCGAGCAATTTTCCCACAGTCGATCCCACATTACCATAACCCTGAATCGCAACTTTAAGGCCTTTGAAATTCATTTTTGTTGATTTAACGGCATTGGCAAGGGCAAAGGTAATGCCAAGACCCGTTGCGTCAGTACGTCCCAGAGAGCCCCCGATATTAACGGGTTTGCCCGTTACAATCCCCGGCGTGCAATAACCATTATTCATACTGTAAGTATCCATCATCCACGCCATGATCTGCTCATTTGTATTTACGTCGGGTGCGGGGATGTCCTTTTCAATACCGATGATGGGCATAATGGCGTACGTATAACGGCGCGTGAGTCTTTCAATTTCACTTTTTGAAAGTGTCTTGGGGTTGCAGATAATTCCGCCTTTTGCGCCTCCAAAGGGCACGCCTGCCAGAGAGCATTTCCACGTCATTTCCATTGCCAGCGCCTTTAAATCATCTAGGGTAAGTTCATGATGATATCTGACACCGCCTTTATAAGGACCGCGTGCCGAGTTGTGCTGTACACGGAATCCATTGAAAACCCTCAGAGAACCGTTGTCCATCCGTACGGGAATGGAAACGGTCAGTATGCGTTCGAAATTTCTGAGCAGTTGATGAACGTCCTCTGAAAGCATCATGAGCTTTGATACACGATCAATCTGGGTTGCCGCCGTTTGCCATGCGCTATTGGTTTTTGTCTTTTCAGGCACTTAAACCTCCTCAGTTGAAAATATCTTTGTGACAGCATGTAGTGGCAATTCACGAATTGCCACTACAGTGTACCAAAACTACGTTATTACTGGAATTTTTCAAGAGACTAAACGGTTACGGAATTTCTTAGTTAGTGTCGGAGTAATCGGCAGTCCATTTTTCCACCTGCGGATTTTCCAGGTTGTAGATGTTCATCAAAGTCAAAGGAGGAAAATAAATATTAATGGTAACCAGATTCCCGTTATGAGTATTTGAAACACGGTGGATGGTCGTAACGTTTACATAAGACAGTTCGCTCGAATGAAACCTGCGGGTAAATGTAGGTGCGATCATGCCGGTAGGCAGTTTATTGAAGAGTTGTTCTGTCATCGTGCCCTCTCGCATGATTGTAATCCCAACAGAACCACCGTGATCGTGTATCGGAGTAATCTGGCCTTTTTTGAAGCACAGCACTGTGAACTCACACTTGCTGCTGACATGCACGATATTCCTTTTATAGTCTTTGTCAGAAAAGCTGATATATTCATCTATAGGCAGTTGTCTTCCATCCATTTCCAGGATGCATTTTTTCAGGACATCTATAGATGGTTTGTCCGGTAAAGATTCCAGGCGATTGATAAATGATCTTAAAAGGGTATTCATAAATCAAAAGTCCATCGGTAAAGTTGGATAGGGAAGAGATACGGCATCATATTTTATCTGAACCAGTTCACCAGTCAAGGCCTTTATGAATTCAATGAGGTCATTGACCTCTTGCCCGGTCAGATTCAGTCCATGAATGTCAGGGCTCTTGTTCTCGCTTCGTCCGCCGCCTCCGTTATAAAATTGCGCCACTTCAAACAGCGTGGGGAAAAATCCATTATGCATATACGGCCCCGTTTCCGTGATATTTCGGAGGGTAGGCGTCTTGAATGCCCCCTTGTCGGCTTCCACCTTTGTTACATTATACCGCCCCAAATCTTCTTTTAGCGGACCATCTGCCGGCACTCCAATATTGTGAAATTTATTGTCGGTAAAGTTTGGACCGTTATGGCATTTAATGCATTCCGCCTTACCGTTAAATAGATTCATGCCTCTTTTGGCCGATTCGCTCATGGCATTTTCATCTCCCAGCATATATCTATCAAATGGCGAATTTGCAAATACAATCGTGCGTTCGAAGGCGGCAATGGCTTTGGCTATTCCGTCAGCGGTTATTCCCGTTCCGAAAACATCCTTAAATGCCTTAACGTAACCGGGAATACCGCTTAACTTTTTCACGACATTATCCAGGGTTTCGAACATCTCGTTAGGGTTCTGGATAGGGCCAAGCGCCTGCTCTTCAAGTGTCGCGGCACGACCATCCCAGAACTGGAATTCATTATAGGCGCTGTTGATTATGGTGGGGGAATTTCTGCCGCCTTCTTTTGAGGCAGGTCCGCCAAGCATCCTGGGCAGACCGTCGGTAAAACCCAAGACCGGATTGTGGCAGGTAGCACAGCTAATCCAGTTATTTCCTGAGAGGCGCGGATCGAAATAGAGTTTCTTGCCCAATTCTGCCTTCGCAGCAGTTTGCGGATTATCCGCAGGGATTGTTACGGGTGGAAGAGGTCCAATTGTGGGAAACGCGCCAATTAGAGGAAATGCTGGTGTATCATTACCGTAGATACCCTGCATCGTCAAAAAAAGGGAAAAGGCGCATCCTAAAATAGATTTTGTGACATTTGATATTTTCATACTCTCAACCCTCCATGCTAAATTTACAGTTATTGGTGACGAGTGACATGTGACGGGTGGCGAGTGACGTAGAAATCACCACGCGTCACCTTTCACCGTGGTACACTGTTATGATTCCGGTTTTTGTTTTGCAAGGATTTTACTGAGATAATAATTAACTTGACGCGCCTCGGAATTATTGAGCAGGTTAGGATCGAACGACCGCATCAATTCTACGGTCTGTGCCCATTCTGCCTGTGTCTTTTTAAACGTAAATATACGTTCGAGGGTATGGCATTTGTGACACTTTTCCAGAATAATTTTCATGCCCAGTTGTACATCCATCTTCGTGTCGTCAATCCCCAGGTTTTTTACTAAATATCCCACTGCTTCCAGCGTCTCCCGATCGCTCAGCATTGCCGGATCTTTTTCGCGCATGCGTGAAACGTAGTCTCGCCAGCCAGACTCCGTCTTGACATAAGAAAAGACCCTTTCCAGAGAATGACAGGTAGAACACTTTTGCTGTACAACCTTTCTGCCAATATTTACATTGATTCTTACAAGCCTTCCCTTTTCCGAGAGTGTAATGTACTGGCTTCTGGCCGTGGAAAGCATAAAATATCCGGCGCTCAATGTGACCGTCATGAAGACGGCAATCATTATGATCATGCCGTAAACCGGCAGGCGCAGGTAATACTTTTTAAAGAGCCTCACGATGCATATCTTGACGATTATCATGGGGAAAACAATAATCCCAAGATACGCATGAATGGCATCCTTTGCGGATAAGGCCGCGGAGTTACTGGTAAACTTTTGGAACATAATGACGCAAATGAACAGATAGAGGACGATAAAAACATATCCAGCTATACGGTGCGCCCACCGGAAAAACTTAGGATGCTGCGTAGTCTTGATTCGCCCAAGCAGGGTGAGTATAAGCGCAACGGCAACAATGCCGGTAATAAGTAAGCCAATTGCTAATAGAGAAGTTGTAAGCGGTCTCATAAATTTATGTATAGGAATTTCAATGTTGTTGTAGAGACGCAAGATTTTGCGTCTCTACTCCTGTATGTATTTTAAAAGTTGCCGAATACTTAATTTGACAAGCTTTTGATGTCGAAATCTGCTTCCAATATCTTATCTTTAAACCTGTCCACATCTACCTTCCTTTCCATGAGTTGCACCATTTCATATGCATTCTTCGTATCACCCAGGAAAATTGCGCCAATAATCTTCCCATCTTTGATAAAAAGCTTTTTATAGATATACTTTTCTGGATACTTTGCCTTGACCTGCTCCAATGTTTTATCCTCTGTCAGGATATCAATGTCACCCATTGAGGTAAGACGGATACCCGCAACCTTCAGGTTCGCGTATGGTACGGTTCCCATGTAAGTTTCATTTCCGCCGGCCATATTAATGCCGGCAACCACTCCTTGCCTTTGTGCAGCAGGCCAGATACCATATATCCTACCTTTATGCTCTGCCACATCTCCGGCGGCATATATATTAGGGATATTCGTTTCCATACGGTCATTCACTATGATGCCTTTATTGGCCGAAATACCCGCTGCCTGTGCCAAAGCGATGTTAGGTTTAATACCGGCAGAAACCAGAACAAAATTACTTTCGATAATTTTACCATCCTTTAACTCCAGTATTTTTATGTTGCCAGTGTCTTTTATGGATTTAGATTGAGCTCCCAAGACAAATTTCAGACCCATACCCTCCAGTTGTTTTTGTAAAATCGCAGCGCCTTCTGCATCTAATTGTCTCGGTAGTAACCGATCAAAAATTTCAACAACCGTTACCGAAACACCCAATTTTCGTAGCCCGTTTCCTGCCTCAAGGCCTAAAAGTCCTCCGCCAATCAGGGTAACCGTCTTTGCGCATACTGCACGTTTTATGATGGTTAATACATCCTCTACTGTTCGTAAAGTAAAAACTCCTTCTGCGGTGTTAATTCCTTCTATAGGGGGCAGTGCGCCGCTGCTGCCTGTATCGAGCAACAGCTTGTTATAGGTAAAATTAGACTTATCGGCAATGGTAATCCTTTGGTTTTTTGGCTCAATATTTTTTACAGTACAGTTGAGGTTTAACAGAATTTTATTTTTATGATACCATTCGCGGTTGTATACAAAAATCTCTTCAACAGAGACCTCTTTGGCCAACAACTCGGGTATTCTCGGTCTGGAATAAAATGGGTAATGCTCCTGCGTAAAAATCATTATTTCTGCCTGAGGCTCTCTTTTTCGGATGGCCTTTGCTGCTTCTGTTCCTGCCGCTCCATTTCCAATAATAATATATTCCACGTTCAAATGGCATTTTCCTGAAGATAATAAGATTTATTAAGTATTCTATAGATTGCTTTATCGGCCAAAGCTAATGCCTATTGATTCAGCCGTTTTTACCAAACCTTCTTCCGTCGGCACCCTTTTTTGACCTTTAGCTACATCATTTAAGGAAACAGATTCAATCCTCTGTCCCTTTAAACAAACCATCTCGCCGAATCGTTTATTGCTGATCAGGTCAACTGATGCAACGCCAAACCGTGTTGAGAGAATGCGGTCAAAGGCACAGGGGGAGCCGCCTCGCTGTAAATGTCCAAGGACGGTGACACGCACCTCCATCTCGGTGTATTTGCCGATATCAGCCCCCACTTTGCTTCCGATACCTCCAAGACGTTCAGCGCTCCCGCCTGCCTCAGAAGCGCACAGTACCGACACCTCGCCGCCTATCGGTTTTGCCCCCTCGGAGACGACCACTATGCTTGCCTTGCTGCCGCTTTTTTTTCGGTCAATAATCTTCTGGCATACTTTAGCAATATCAAACGGGATTTCAGGGATGAGGATCGCATCAGCGCCTCCCCCGATTCCCGTTTCCAATGCTATCCATCCTACGTAGCGGCCCATTACCTCTACTACCATGACCCGATGGTGGCTTTCGGCAGTGGTGTGAAGCCGATCCAGGGCCTCTGATGCTGTTTGCACTGCGGTGTTAAATCCAAAGGTAACATCCGTTGCCAGGATATCGTTGTCGATAGTCTTCGGAACCCCAACAACCGGGCAACCCATTTTGAATAATTCATGTGCTATATTGAGCGAACCATCGCCGCCGATGACAACCAGGGCGTCCAGGCCCAGCGATTGAAAATTTTTGATTACCTCTTTAGAAACATCTTTAACCTCCGTTTTATCATTTACTATAACCCTGTATTTAAAGGGATTCGCTCTGTTTGATGTGCCCAGGACCGTACCCCCAAGAGGGAGTATTCCGCGAATATCCCAGGGCGTTAGGTTTCGCGTTTTGTTCGGCAAAACAAGGCCGTCAAAACCATCTTCAATTCCAATTACTTCACAGTTATACTTTGCTGAGGCTGATTTCACGACAGCGCGGATAACGGCATTCAGGCCGGGGCAATCGCCACCACCTGTTAACACACCGATTTTCTTCATTACGTATCAGCATCCTTTCGTTGCAGTTTCTGATGTCAAAAGATAACCACCTCTCTATTTCCATCCAATTTCCGGAAGAGATAAAGAGGTGGTTAGAAGATCCAAAACGTTTTCGTATATATAAACGGTTGGTTTTACGATCTCTTTTTAGGCGCTAATTTTCGTACGTACTTTGCCAGGGCATGTATTTCTTCGGGTTTTAGCTTCTCACTCCAACGGGGCATTTTGTTCTTGCCATTGGTGATGGAATTTACCAACTCCTCATCTTTTTTTGAAGCCTGCCAGTCAGTATCTGCAAAATTCGGGGCTTTCAATTCGTGTCCCCGACGAGTGCCTTTTCCATCGGTGCCATGACAGGTAGAGCAGTGGTACTCAAATAAATCTTTTGGATTAATTTCATCACCTTCCTGCCCGTAGGCAGGAGAGAAGCCGGCATACAAACCTGCCAGAACAAAAAATGATACCGTATGATTGAATATGGTTTTCGCATTGCCCATAATCCACTATTTCTCCGCAAAAAAGACACGTCGTAATGAATGCGAATTTATTTCTTCCCGAAACTCCTGACAATGGGAACCAGTGCCTTAATCTCATCTTGACTTAGTTTTTCTTTAAATGGCATCATTTTTTCCGGCGTGCCAACGTTAATTTGCTTGATGATTTGCTCATCGGTTGCCTTTGCCTGCCAGGCCGCATCGGTAAAATCGCGCGCTTCCAACCCCTGGCCAAGCTCTGTGGGTATGCCATTTTCGCCATGACAGGTTTTACAGTGGGTCATATACAATTTCTTGGCGTCGATATCGGCAGCCTTTGAAATAGGGGTTCCTGAAAAAAAGGCAACCATGCCGGTAACAACTGCAAAAGAAGCAGCCGTAAAAATTCCTGTCTTAAACATACTTTCTCCTCCTTATAAAAAATTCATAGAAATTCATAACAATATTTAAGGAAAATAAATTCTAAATATTATTCTTCATAGGCAAGGACGCGAACAATGCCCATCGTACCGCCGTCGATATTCGTGGTACTATCACAAACAGAAACGACCTTCTTTACTTTGTTTGTCTGTAAAAAATCATTCACCTCCTTATCCAATGCCATGAGTTCGTTGTGAACGTGGAATATCTTGAGGGGCGAAGTAAAGGTTTTAACTTTTACCATAAATAGCTCCTTTGGATAAACAAAAAAATTATTTAGTAACGTCCACCTCTTTTGACCCTTCCCAGATACCATGGATATTACAACGGCTAAATGCCCGAAGTGTTCGCTTTCCTTCGTGAGGCAGAACGATGGATAGCGTTACTTCCGGCTTGTTGAGTTCCGCCGTAAAATCTACCCGTGAGATATAAATGTGGCCGCTGTAAAGGTCGACAAATTGAATGAAGTGGCCATTTTCCATTACATGAGATGCTTCTCCTACCTTTACGGTAACCATAAAGGGCTGTCCGACCTTTATCGTTGCCGGCACCGTGATTACAGGCACGTGTTTCTTTGCCGTCTCCGCTGGGCCCGTTGCCGCTGTGTTTACCTGACAAAACAGACTTGTTTCCGCCATTTTTTACACTCCTTATTAAAAATGTTCATAAAATTAAATACACCACTTATTTTAATTGTATATGTACTATCTTGATTGCCTTTACCGGACATATCGGAATGCAGCGCTCGCACTGATCGCACTTGTGCTGAATAATTTCTGCCTTTTCGTTTTTCATAATAATGGCTTCCACGGGACACACATGCAGACATTCTTCGCAACCAACACATTCACGTTTATCCACGACAATCATTATTTAAACGCCTTTCCATGACTAAAATTCCTTTGCTTCTATTTTCTTACCGCACAGGCTACTCTGCCTTGACTTCAATCTTCCTTGGTTTTACATGTGCTGCCTTCGGCAAGATAAGGGATAAGACACCATCGGACATCTTTGCCTCGATCTTATCCCTATTGATAGCATCCGAGATCACATAGTGACGATGATAATGTCCGATGTTATATTCGTTATAAATCACTTTCTCGTCGGTATACGCCTCTTGAGAAACCTCACCGTTGACGACCAACTCATTATCCTGCAAATCAATGTTTATATTCTCAATACCCACCCCTGGCATGTCTATCAATAGGGTGAAATTATCGGGTGTTTCATAAATATCGGACAAAGGGAAGTACCAGTTTCCCTTACCCGTCACGACGCACTTATCAGATGAAACCTTCTTTTTCCCGACGGCTGGAAGTTCCTTTTTTTCCATGACAAGATTCTCCTTTTTTCTAAGATTTCTTTATTACGACTTGTTTTGGCTTCGATTCAGGCGCTTTCGGCAGCGTCACCGTTAAAACACCGTTTTTATAAGAGGCCGTTACTTTTTCGGCATCGACCTTTTCGGGCAACATAATAGAACGTGCAAATGTGCCGTAATCCCTTTCTCTGCGCAGATAGGTTACCTTTGCGGCGTCCGGGGCGGCTTTTCTTTCTCCTTTGATTGTTAATATGTCATTCGCCACCTGGACGTACAGATCGCTGACCTTTATACCAGGTAATTCTGCACGAACAAACACATTCTCCCCGCTCGTAGAAACGATAATTGGCGGGTATTCCACATTTACGTACCCTTCCATTTGAGGCGTGGAACTCAGGAAATCCAATAAATCACTCATTTCACGCTGGATATGAGTAAGACTATCTAATGGACCGGGTTTTTCCCATTTTAAAAGATTCATTTCTTCACCTCCTTGTTATTGTGACAGTTTAGTTTTTTCAAATAATATTTATACATATCTTTCGTAAGGGCCGAAAATCTTCAGCCCCTACATATCTTTTATCCAAGATTTTAGACATGCCGTTCTATTCTCCTGGATTGAATTTCATTTTTATTTTTCCTAAAACTCTGATGTTGTTATATGTAACTATGCCTGTTTATACAGATTAAGGTGTTATTGAATTTGATTACAGAACAAAAAATAATAGTTCATAATTCAAAATCTAAGGTGTTATTAAGCAATAAAAATGCCAATGGGTGGAAGATGCAAAACGATGTAGAACGTGATGTTTCTCTTTAGGGAATTTTTGTGTAATAACTAGCTCTTAACGAACCTTTTACCTGAGAGTTGTTTTACCAATTTCTTGATTTCGAGGATCATCAAGGTGCTTGTGACGACGGAGGTGGGGAGTCCGGCAAGTTGTATAATTTCTTCAATATCTTTCGGGCTGCTGGATAAGAATGAGAATATCTTCTTTTCCTGCGAATTAAGCAATAGGCTTCTGGGATCGTTTGATGAAGGAGTATCACATGTATTCAGGAATTCTGCAACCGGCCCCAATTCCTGAATGATGTCGGCAATATCCTCTACGAGCTTGGCGCCTTCCTTGATTAATTTGTGCGTGCCCCGGCTGTAAATATTGTCAATATTACCCGGAATGGCGAAGACCTCTTTTCCCTGTTCAAGCGCCCACTGTGCGGTTATCAGAGAACCGCTGTTTAATGATGATTCGATTACAAGCACGCCAAGCGACAGTCCGCTGATCAGCCTGTTTCTTGGGGGAAAATTGCGAAAATCGGGCGGCGTGTTCATGGGAAGTTCTGAGATGATGGCGCCATGTTGTGTGATTTGTTCTGCCAGTTCGATATTTTCCCGGGGGTAAATAACCCCCAGACCGCAACCAAGCACTGCAATGGTACGCCCCTTGGAATTGATTGCGCCGCGATGCGCTGCAGCGTCTATCCCGCGCGCCATACCGCTTACAATACATAATCCTTTCTGTGCAAGCAACCGGCTGAAACGCTCTGCCTGCGAGAGTCCATAATATGTGCAGCGTCGTGCGCCAACAACGGCCAAAGCCAGGACGTCTGATTCAAGGATGTTGCCTTTGACATAAAGGACGAGCGGCGGATCGTAAATAGCCTTGAGGTGTTTTGGGTATTGATCGCTTGTGTGAGGTATGATTTGAACATTCTTTTCTTTCGCCAAATTGATTTCAGAGGCGATGTCAATTGTTCTGGATGTTTCAATTATGGCTGTAGCAAGCTTTGGACCTATGCCGGGTACGGACTCCAGTTCTGCCCTGGGGGCGTCGAGGATTGCCTCTGAAGAACCGAATCGTTCTATAAGCGCCTGGTACGTCTTTGTCCCAATCCCCCTGGTCATGTGCAGACGCAGGAGCGCCTCAAATTCTGTCAATGGTTACCTCTTGTGACGGTAGTCAGGATTTTCGATTCCCGGAAAGGTATTACAGTATACCTTTTTTTCGATAAATATTTTAGCGATATCCGGATCAAGGTGATTTTTTTCAGCCTCGTCCCGTATGATTTCCAGTGTTTCTGGTAATGAAACGGCCTTTTTGTAAGGCCTGTCGAAGGACATCAGGGCGTCAAAGACGTCTGCCACGGCGATAATACGGCCAAAGATATTTAACTGCTCTGCCTTCAGTCCATAGGGATACCCCGTTCCGTCGAGTTTTTCGTGGTGCATGGCTGCAATGGCGGGAATGTTTTTGTATTCTTTTGAAAAATAGACTTCTTCGAGTATCTCTTTCGTATACCGGGAATGCCTGTTCATCTCGTTTCTTTCGTCCGGGGTAAGTTTGTCAGGTTTTAACAGTACGTTATCCCTTACTCCGATCTTGCCCACATCGTGCAGGGTGGCGGCGTAATTGAGTATTTTCAGCTCGTTTTTTGATAAAGCGAGAGACTTCCCAATGTCAACGGAGAGTTTTGCGACACGCTCGGAATGCCCGGCAGTAGCTGGGTCTCGGCGGTCAATTGCCGCCGCCAGGGCCTTGATGGCGCTCAGGAAGGTCTTTTCCCTCTCTTCGTGCAAACGGGCATTTTCAATGGCAGTAGCGGCGTAAGCGGCGTAAGTTCTGAAAAGCCACTCGTCATATTCAGTAAACAGGCTCGTTTTTTTATTAAGCACCTGAAGCACGCCAATAATCTCACCTTCACGGTTCTTCATGGGTACGCAGAGGACTGTTTTGGTGGTATAACCTGTTTGTATATCCGTCTCTTTGTTGAAAAGAGGATTTTTATAGGCGTCTTCAATATTTACCGTCTTCCCCGTTTTTGCAACATGTCCGGCAATACCCATTCCCAGCGGAAGACGGATTTCATTGATTCCTGATTGCTGGGCAATAAAGCTAACCAGTTCATTCCGATCGCGGTCTATAAGATACAGGGTACTCCTGTCGGCATGCATCGTCTTTGTCGCCTCTTCCATGATGAGACCGAGCAAAGAGCCCAGGTCGGTCTTTTCGATCATGGTTTGAGAAATATCAAGCAGCCTGGACAGGTCTTTACTCTTTTCGTTATCTGCGAGGATATTTGCCATTGCCATTTCCTTTTGTAAGGGCAATTCATGAAGTGCCTCTACAGGTTGTGTGGAGAAATTAATTTTTGAAACTTTTTAGACAGCCCCAACATTGAAATTCCTTGTACAGTAAATTAAAGGGGTTTATTCAATATGCGATAGAGAATTTCCTCGGTCACCTGATCCGATATAATGACCTCGCCAATCTGTGTGGGCAGGATAAAACGGAGTCTGCCGGCAATTACCTTTTTATCTGCATACAGTGTTTTTACGATTTCCTCTGGTTTTAGTCCTGTCTGGAGCGATAACCCCAATCTTTTGATTAACGTTAGTTGTCGTTCAAATACGGTATTATCGGTTAGTCCGATGTCAATGGCAATCCTGGCGGCATAAAGCATGCCGATAGCCACTGCCTCACCATGCCGGTATTTTTTATAATTGGTAACGGTCTCAATGGCGTGGCCTATGGTGTGACCGTAGTTTAATATGGCGCGCAGGTGTTTTTCCTTTTCATCCTCCTCTACGACATTTGCCTTGATCTGGCAGGATGTGGCAATGATTTTAAGAAGGGCATTGTGGTTCAATTGCAATATATCATAAAGGGACTTTTCTATAAATTCGAATAACTCCGCATCCTTGATAATCCCATATTTGATAACCTCCACAAGACCCGCCACTAGTTCTGTAGCCGGCAAGGTTGAGAGTGTGTCGGTATCGATAAAAACGGCCTTCGGCTGGTAAAAACTCCCGATCATATTTTTTCCTTTGGGATGGTTTACGGCTACCTTGCCTCCGATACTGCTATCAACTTGGGCAAGTAACGAGGTCGGTATCTGAATAAATGGGATGCCCCGCATAAAGGTTGCAGCCACAAAACCGCTAATATCGCCCACCACGCCGCCGCCGAGGGCGACAATAAGAGAATTCCTGTCCAGCTTATGATCAAAACAGGCGTCGTAAAGAGTAAATGCCGTTTCAAGCGTCTTCTGCTCCTCGCCGGGTGTCAGCGAGACAAACCTGACGTCGAATTTATTTCTTAAAAGGCTTTCGTACACAATACTGCCGTAAACCTTTTCGATATTTTTGTCGGTAATCAGGAGGGTTTTGCAGGGAGTTTTTTCTTTGACTAGGGTATCTCCGATTTTTTCCAGAAGACCCTCGTCGATATAGATATTGTAACTATTGTCGGCTAGATTAACTCGTATAGTTTTCATGGGATTTTCCATTGGTTTTTGGAATGACATACATCATGGTATAGATAAATATTTACCACAGATTTCACCGATTTCACAGAAAAATCTAAATAAATGGAAATTTGTCTAATATTCTTGATAAAAATATAATATAGCAACTCCAACATAGTTGCTGCCTAATTTCTTTAAGTATTGGATTTAATTATTGCTATGACATATTTGTGTGACGTTTTAAATGTTCGTTACTTTGGTATAAAAATTGATTTGATAATGATATCAAATTAATTATCAGGAATTTCTTTTTTGGTAAAAAATGCTTTCATCTCCGCAATTTCTGAAGCAGGAAATGATGCTGCGTGTGCTGTATTCGCTCATGCCGGTTGCGGCCGCGGCGGTTTACTTTTTTGGATGGTGCGTCGTAAGTATTATAGCTGTTTCAATGCTATTTGCTTTCTTGACGGAGTGGAGCATGGCTTCCCTGCGAAAGGGAAAAATAAGCTACGCATGTTTTGTCACTGCCGGGATATATGCCCTTTCTCTTCCGCCAACCACGCCGTTATGGATAGTCGCAGTTGGTGTTATTATCGCTGTCTTGTTTGGAAAAGAAATGTTTGGCGGGTTCGGAAAGAATGTGTTTAATCCGGCTATTGTTGGGCGCGCCTTTGTTTTTGTGTGCTTCCCCATTGAATTGACAGGCAAATTTATACCGGTCTTTACCGGATTTCCTGGCGGATTCGGCCACTGGAACATGGCAGGTTTGGAACAGCCCCAGCGATTCATTAGTGAGGCAGGATTGAAAGTTGTTGATGCAATAACCGCTGCGACACCCATGTGGTCGCATCGTAATTATGGTTTCGACAGTTCAATTCTTTCCTTATTTCTAGGCAATATAGGCGCTACCTTTGAATATGAAGGGCAGAAAATGGTTCTTGGCGCCGGTTCAATGGGCGAGGTATCGGCATTGGTCATATTGCTGTCTTGCGCTTATTTATTATGGACCAAGACGGCAAATTGGCGTTTGACTCTGTCAACGTTGCTGGGGGCTTTAATCTCTTCACTAATTTTCAGATATGCGTTCGGCATCAAAACTGTCCCTACACCTCTCTTTACCATGTTTTCCGGCGCACTCTTTTATGCGGCCGTCTTTATGGTTACCGATCCTGTCAGTGCGCCAAAAGTTACCTTGTCACAATGGATTTATGGCTTCTTTATTGGCGCTATGATTGTCGTTTTCCGTTCCAAAAGCATATTCGCTGGCGGAGCAGGATTTTCTATTCTGCTCGGCAATATACTTGCTCCATCTCTTGATTTATGGATTACACGCATTACAAGCCCTAAAAAAGAAACCGCATCTAATAGCAAAGGGATGGTCTCGCCATGACGAAAACCTCTCCGGCATATATTCTCGGCTTCATGATACTTGTTTGTACGGTTTTTGGCGCCGGCATTTCTTCCGTCCATTATGCGACGCTTGATATGCTCAGGAAAAACGAAAAATTGCACAAGAACAGGAGCATATGTCGCGTGTTCGATCTTTCTGTTACGGGGGCTTCCGCTGACGCTTTTCAAAAAGCAATTGATGACAGTATCAGCTATGAACAGATAACCTATCAAGGCCGGACATGGGATGTATACAAACAAAAGGACACAGGCGCTATTGGTTTTGTCTTCAGCGGAACAGGCTTCTGGGACCGCATTACGGGTATTATGGTACTTTCACCGGATATGTCGAAAGTCGTGAGCATTCGATTTCTCGACCAAAAAGAAACGCCCGGGTTGGGTGCGCGCATTGAAGAAGGCTGGTTTATTGACCAGTTTAAAGGCGTTCTTGTTGCATGGGACCAACCGGTTGACAAACGCATTATCGTAGGTCCTGCGCCGAATCCCAATGCAAAAAACCGGGTTGATGCCATTACAGGGGCTACGCAGACATCCCTTGCGCTCATGAGGTTCTTAAACAGCGAGCTTGAATCATTCAGAAAAGCAATAAAAGAACGGGGAGAGAAAACGATGCTTGAGATCCCGTCTCCGTGGGAATGATATGGATTTTATCTTTATAAAAACTGTCATTCATGCACAAAATTTTAAACGATCTTAAACTAAACACCAAAACAAAACGCGCAGGATAAAATATATGGCTTATACACCCAAACAAGTTTTTTTGAACGGTCTATGGCTGGAAAATCCAATCTACAGGCAGGTATTAGGAATATGCTCCACACTGGCGGTCACAAATCTGCTGGCAAATACGCTTTTTATGTGTTTTGGATTAATCTTTACCACAGCCCTTTCCAACTTCACTATTTCAGTACTGCGGGATTATATTCCGAAACGTATACGCATGATTGTACAGGTACTGATTATAGCCTGCTATGTTATGATGGTTGATATTATCATCAAGGCGCTCGTCCCCGATATTCATCGCTTTATCGGGCCTTACGTCGGCCTGATTATTACCAATTGCATAATCATGGGAAGGGCAGAGGCCTTTGCCAGTCAGAACAAGCCGCTGCTTTCATTGTTTGACGGTATTGCGTCAGGCGCAGGATATTCCATTGTGCTTATCTTTATTGCATCCGTGCGTGAACCGCTTGGATTTGGAACTATTCTGGGTATACCCCTGCCTGCGCGCGATATCTGGTGGCATTCATGGATCATCATGGTCATGCCCCCAGGCGCATTTTTTATGCTGGGTATGTTTACCTGGTTTGCCCGCAGATGGCTGGTTAGAGAGGTAAAACGATAAAGGAGAATGCTATGGAACAATTACAGAACATGAATTTTTTTGTGTCGCTTGTGCTCATTTTTACCTCCGCTGCTTTTACCGACAATATCCTGTTAGCCCGGTTCCTGGGAATGTGTTCGTGTCTGGCAATCTCCAAGAAGGTCGACACCAGTATTGGTCTGGGAGGCGCAGTGATGTTTGTGACTGCAAGCACAACCGCATTTAATTATTTGATGTATAAATACGTTCTTGTTCCGCTGGGTATAGAGTATTTGCGCTTGTTAGTCTTTATCGTTATTATTGCCGCCTTTACACAGCTTTTGGAAATGATCATTGAGCGCTTTTCTGAAAAATTATACTACGCATTGGGTATTTTTCTGCCGCTCATCACGGTTAACTGTGCAATTCTGGGCATTGCACTTTTCATGCTGAATAAACCCTATTCGTTTTGGCAGGCATTTTCCTTTGGCGCTGGCGGCGGTTTTGGCTGGTTTATGGCAATTACCCTAATCGGAGGCATTCGTGAGAAGATCAAAGAAAGCGATCTACCCAAAGGTTTAGAGGGTCCTGCCATTACGCTTATTATTATCGGCATAATGTCGCTTGCCTTTGTGGGATTTTCAGGAATGTTGAAAATATGAAAATTTCGTAACAGTTCAGTTTTTTGAAATAATTCCAGTAATGATGCGATTATCATGTCAGGGATATAAAATATGATAGTAGGCGGTATTCTCGTTTCCGTGGGTATTTCAGTCGGTTTTCTTTTAGGCACAGGACTGATTTTAGCACTGCTTCTTATTCTTGCTGAAAAAAAGATCCTTAATTACGGCACGTGCTGTATTGACATTAACGAGGGTGAGCGGAAAGTAGAAGTTAAAGGCGGTGGTTCTCTATTGTCGTCACTTGGAGAGAATAACATTTTTATTCCCTCAGCGTGCGGCGGACGCGGCACCTGTGCTTATTGCAAGGTGCAGGTAATCGAGGGCGGGAGCATGATCGGTCCGGTTGAAGAACCTTACCTGGGCACTGAAGAACGCAAGAAACAAATCCGCCTTTCCTGCCAGGTAAAGGTGCGCAGCGACATTAAGATCCGTGTCCCGAAAGAATTGTTATCAGTCATGAAATTCAAAGGAAAACTCCTGAGTAAAAGGCCGTTGACGTATGACATTGTAGAATTGCGCATAGAACTCATTGAGCCGAAGACGATAGATTTTGTCGCAGGACAGTATGTTCAGCTTGAGTCGGAAGAATATGACGGGCACGACCGGGTTATGCGCGCCTACTCCATGTCCTCGCCGCCGTCGGATAAAAATCACATTGAGCTGATGATCCGTAAAGTTCCCAGCGGTATATGCACTAGCTGGGTATTTGAACACCTCAAGGAAGGGCAGGAAGTCATATTCAGCGGGCCGTACGGTAAATTTCACCTTTCGAATACCGATGCGGAGATTATCTTTATTGCCGGCGGGAGCGGCATGGCTCCTATTTGGGGCATGTTGAGTAATTTAAGGGAAGCGAGGAATACGCGCAAAGCTACTTACTTTTTTGGCGCCCTTACACAAAGAGACCTATTTTTTGTTGATAAGCTGACCAAGCTTCAGGAAGAAGTTTCCTGGTTCAGATTTGTCTCCGCGCTTTCGAATGAACCTGCTGAATCGGATTATAAGGGTGAGCGCGGTCTTATCACCGATGTGGTGGCACGTTACATGCCCGATTGTTCGAAGTATGAGGCGTATCTTTGCGGTTCGCCGGGCATGATCGATGCCTGTATAAAAGTATTGAAAAAAGCCGGTTTGACGGAAGATCGGGTTTTTTATGATAAGTTTGTTTAATATTTCAGGAGCTTTTCAATTATGAAAGTATCTCCGCAGGAACAGAGGTTGATTCATAATCTGGAACCATCGAAATTTTCTAAAGAAGGTTTTTTAGGGACGGATAGACGGCGGTTGGAGGAAATAATTGATGATGATTTACGCACACTTAAAAAAGCTGGCGTGTCAAAAGAATTTCTGGTGCAAGCGCTGAAAGACGCCTATCGGAAGGCTAAAGAGGCCTTTGGGGCGGAGATTGAGATAAGAAAGAATGTAAAGGCTGTATTTCATGAGTCAATGGGACGCATCCCGTCGCCATTTTGCAAGGATGGCCTTTTTGAAAAAGGCGAAGCGGTCGTCACCGACACGGCGCACAATATCTCGCTCATCATCACCAGTCTGGGAATAAATCTCATCGAAAAGCATGATTTTTTTCAGGGCATGGGTTGCAGGTTTAGAATCGATCCTCTGGATGCGATAAAGGTGTTTCAGCTTTCACCGGAGAGCAAGAAAAAGTGATTTTGTTTTATACCTCAGCTTCAAATAGTGGTAGCAACTTTTTATCTACCCCTTTTGCTAATAACTGCCAACATTTATTGTGAAAAATTAATGCGACCCAGTCTTTATCTCCCTCTTCTGAATAAAACCCTTTATTTATACTCGTATATTCTTCTCTGTATTTTAATTTCCTTTTACATACGCAACATTTATCCATGTGCAGTCAGGAGTTTCCTCCTGACTGCAACCGCATTGCGGATGAACCAAGAGATAGATAATCCCGGGCGCTGGAGTAAAACCAATCCATCGGTTTCTTAGTCCCATAATAACACCCAACTTGGTGGCAGGAGGAAACTCCTGCCACCACTGGATTTGCCCTTTAAAAGACAGGGTAAAAGGAATCTCTTACAGACTACCGTACTAGCAGTAAAAATCACTGTATTTCTTTCCATTTGTCTGGTCAAGCAGAAAAGCGTCAGGGCTGCACTTGTAATATCACAGCTAATCTCTTATACTTGTTTCATGCAAAACCAGGAAACAAATTTCCAGTCATATGAAGATGCCCAGGGCTTTCTCTACAAGGCAATCGATTATGAGAAGCTGATCAGCTACCAATACAACACATCAACGTTCAGCCTGGATAGAATGGTCAAAATGATTGAATACGCGGGGAATCCGCACAGGAGGTTTCCCAGTATTCACATAACGGGGACTAAGGGCAAGGGTTCTACGTCTATTATGATGTCAACTATCCTGGAACGTGCCGGTCTCAGGACGGGGCTTTTTACCTCCCCACATCTGATTGATCTGAAAGAGCGGATCCAGATAAACCACCAAAATATATCCGAGCAGGAGTTTGCCAGTAATTTAAATGAACTCCGGCCATATATCCAGCATTTGCGTGACATAGAACCCTCTGCATCGCCAACGTTTTTTGAGATACTCACTGCTATGTGTATGCTCTATTTTAAAAGAAAACAGGTTGATATAGCGGTTCTGGAAGTCGGACTTGGCGGACGTCTTGACTCCACGAATGTTGTGATACCGCAGGTGTCGGTCATTACTAATGTTGGATTTGATCACACGGCCATTCTGGGCAATACCCTTTCCAGCATTGCCTATGAAAAGGCCGGGATTATTAAACAAGGCGTGCCTGTCGTTTCAGCGGTTGAATCTCCTGAAGCCCTTTCTGTAATAGAAAAAACATGCAAGGAAAAGGACGCAAGGCTGTATTTGCTTGGGAGGGATATCTGGGTTGAGGAAATCCGAAGTCCGAAATCCGAAAAGGGTTTGTTGTGCAAGATAAGGACATGGCGGCATACTTACCCGGGAATCTTCCTGCCCCTTGTGGGCGCTCATCAGGCCAGGAACTGCGCACTGGCTTTGGGTGCGTTAGAGATCATGCGAGAGCAGGGCAATATTTCTATCGATGATGAAACCATTCGGGAAGCCATTGCCCATGTATATTGTCCTGCACGGATCGAAGTTGTTGGTGAAAATCCCTTGATTATACTGGATTATGCCCATACCGTTGATTCGATGAAATTCCTTAGAGAAAGCTTATTGGGGAATTTTACATTTAATAAATTAATCCTGGTGCTGGGTTTTTCGCAGGACAAGGATTTGGATAATATTTTGAAGGAGATTGTTACGGTAGGGGACTCGATTATTGTGACCAGGAGCAAGAACCCCCGCGCAGCAACGCCTGAGGATTTATTTCAAAGGATAGAAAAACTCTGTGGCAAACGCGCAGAGATATTTGATAATACGCAGGCTGCCGTAATCGCCGCAAGACAGAAGGTTTCTAAGGATGATTTGGTTTGCATCACCGGCTCGGCTTATGTGGCGGGCGAAGCCAAGCAGGCATTGAATTTTTAGATTTACGATTGTGGATTTATGATTTTCAAACCACAAGGCTGGTTCAATCTACAAGATTGAACCAGCAAGTTAGATTTTAAAAACATTTTAAGAGAAGCAAAAGAAGCATCAAAGAATGAAAGAGGGGTTCCGCAGAATAAGTATTTGAAGATTTGGAATTACGATGAATGCCTGTTGTTAAAATCTAACGCAACCATAATCGGCAGCGTAAAAGATGCAAAGCAAAACCCGCGTGGCTTTATGCTGCCTGAGTTAACGGGCTTGTTACGCTTATTTACGGCCATTTTTTCTTCCGTAGTACATATTGCCGATCATCCCATAACCATTCGAGAAATTCCTGCATCTGAGGTATGGGAGGGGCAGTGCGGCCTAGGCCGTAAGTTTTATGGCAAAGCGACCTAACCAACTTTCTAAGCGGACAAAGAACAGACACAAGTCTTAGAACGGCATGTTTTACCGCTAGTTCGTGAAGACTTGGAAGAGAGAAAGTGCTCTCAAGAGTTAATGGCTTTTGATCTAAACCATGCATCAAAACCATGGTTTTGCTTTCAATTAGCTTGGCAATAATTCCAGCTTTGCTGAGAACGCGCGTACGTTGCTTCTCAGAGACATCTTGGTTAAGAATTGCGAAAATTATTTCTCCCCAGTGTGACAATGGGTCTTTACACAACTGCCTGGAATCTAATGAATCTAGGTTATAGTAACGCGTACTTTGTGCAAAGTTGCTAAGTAGATTTAAAATATTCTGGTTTATTGAATCAAGCGAATCGAAATCAGCAACCGCGACGCCTTCGCGGTTTGCGACACCAAACACCGAGTTGTAAAGATCAATTAATCTATGGCCGTAGCCTTTTAATTGTTTTTTCGATGGAGATGAAAGGTTGTTTTGTAACATGTGGTCGATAATTAGAATTGCCTTTAGCAAGCGTTCAATGCCTATGGATAGATTGAATAGCGCTGAATAAAAGCCTCCTTTGTTATGAACATGTGCTTTTCTAAGATTAGTCAATCCGGATGTAAGACAGGATTCGATCAGATACCCTTCCTGTTGAAGTAGTAGAAATGATCCCGGAAATTTATGACTCATTTTTGCAAGCCTAATAGTTTTTTTATTCTTTATTTAATAATTGCCAGCATATTATTGCATAGCTTGGCGGATGTCAAACAAAAACAGGTAAATCAGGGTAGGAATGCAATTATCCGCTAAAGACGAGAGTTTTAGTTCAGAGGTTTTTACATCAAATGTTGTTGTGGCTACTTTAAGGAACACACCCCTCGCCCAATACTGTTCGGCACAATGTTTGAGGGTGTGAACACCAATGAATCATCACCTCACCATCGCCACATCCAGTGAAAATATTTATGGTTTTTTCCAATCCCCTCTATTCCACTATAACAAAAAGAATTCTTTAAACAGT
>JACPHJ010000157.1 GCA_016188675.1 Planctomycetota bacterium | reverse complement strand
TGAAAAAATATATTTTTCTCACTTTTATCGCATTAAGCATATCTTCCTTATCAGCAGGATGCCTAGGACTTAGTAAAAAATCCTCCAGGATGCAAGAAGCACATATGGCCTTGGTTGACCAAAAGATACTGGAACTTGATCACGCGCTCTCAGGCCTAAACCTCAACGCCCAAAATCTTGGAAAACGCGTCGAAGAACTTGCGCAAAAAACTTCTGCTATAGACACAAACTATTCAAAACTCAACACCACCCTTGATGAGCTTAGCACTCAAGTAGAAACGAAAGACAGTTCCATTGAAACCACTATCTCTGAAACCCAAAAAAACATAAACGACCTTACACAAAAATTACGTGAAATAGAACAGGCAAAAACCGATTTACAAAACCAGATACTTGCACTTCAAACCCAGAGGTCTCGTATCACGGACTCTGAAATTGGGCGGCAAAGCGAGGCTATGAAGGAAGAAGCCAGGGAAATGATCGAAGAAGGGCATGAAATGATTAAAGAAGCAAAGGGCGAGAAAAAGTCGGAAGAAGAGAAAAAAGCAGAGGAAACAGCGACCGCGCAGGGAAAAGAAGCATTACAAAAATTGCTGGATGAAGCCCTGACGTTATACAGAGACGGCAACTATAACGATGCTATTGGCAAATGGGAAGAAGTGCTCGTTATTGACCCTGCAAATCTGGAGGCAAAATTTAATATCGAAATCGCAAAGGAAAAGATGAAACCCCCCGCAGAAAAATAGGAGGCACATACTCTATAAAAAAAGCTTATCTGAAACGGTTGCTTATACGAACAACATGACTAAATAAAAATTTCAGAGTTGTCCTATCATACCCTTTTGCGAGACAGGAAGAGGTTCGTGTTGTCTGTTTCAATCCATTGTCCTTAAAAAATCTCTTTTGAAATATACATCAAATGAAAACTCTTCCGTCCTGCCTGAGTCTGTTACTAACCATTATCATGTGCAAACGTCCGTCTGTCTTTTCAATTTCGATACTGCTAGTGACTTCTTCCTTTTGTCTTGAACAGATATGAGCATGATTTTTTCAACAGTGTGCTAACAGATTACACTACAAAAATTCGGAAATTATTTGGTGGGCATCTTCGGCTTTTAATTTAGGGACTTTAAGCAGTTGAAGATTTTCCTGCACATGTTTAACCTTCTTCATACCGATAAGTGCAGTGGTTACACCACGAAGTGAACGAACAACCTGGATAGCACGGCAAGCGGTACTATCACCGAGATTATCAAGCGCCTGAAATGAGAACAGTTTTCTGCCATTAAGTGCCTGTGTTTGCAGTAAGGTTGCACTTGTCATAACAAAAAGCCCCATCTTTTTGGCAGTAGCAAGAGTAGTAGCCCACTTGCCGTCGAGTTCCTGATTTTCCTTTATCGCAGCCTCAGGCATGTAAATATTTATCGGTAACTGAAGAATCCGAAAGTGATGATTTTCCCCTGCCGAAGTTGCCTCAGCCGTCCGAAGCACTTGTTTCAGAGAGAGTCTGCCTGGATCATGGGCATCTAAACGATACCCATCCCAGGTCGCAGTACCATACATGCAGATACGTCCATCACGTACAAAACCTTCCAGGACCTCAAATGCCTGAGAAAGCCTATAGTAGAATTCGTCTGGTGGTACTTCAGATAATTGCGTCTCAGGATTATGGATATAGTATATGTCTATGTAATCAAGTCCTAAATTTTTCAGACTCATCAAAACACATTCATGGATAAACTCAGGTTTTAGAGAGTGACACCCCATAACGACGTCGGACTCTTTTAGAATGCCTGTCTTCAGGAATCGATTTTGAAAATATTCTGCAGGTTCTTCTCCTGATTCGACGTCGCAAGGAATAAATCCACCTTTTGTGGCTATAATAAGCTTCTCACGAATCCCAGGGTGTTTTTTAATCAGGCTTTGCACAACCCTCCCGACCACCCGCTCACTCTTCATGTCTCTGTAATTTATTGCAGTATCAATAACATTACATCCCAATCCAACGGCTTCTATGATTGCATCAAAGTAAAGTTTGTCCGTCTTCTCATCTTCTTTACCCAGATAAGTACCAATACCTATGGTGGTGGCTTGTAAGATCATTTTGTCGTTTGAAATATGATGCTGTCGCATAATTACCAAAATATTTATGGTTCTTTTGACTTTTTTGTTCGTACATCAATTAATTCTCCCTCCCTTGATGGGAGGGGATAGGGGAGGGTGAAATAAACAACACTCTTTAATCACTTGCAGCAACCCCTGGTTATTATTCAAAACCTCATTTATTCCAGAATCTCAAGGTTCTATAGTCCTGCACTTCAAACCATCTTTTTCTACACAATGCTGACCACCATCAACTTCTATGATTATTCCTTTTCATAACAAACAAAACCCACTACATATTTATCAATTTATGTCTGTCTTCCGAATTTAAAAACCTCTCCGAAAGTCAATTCCTAAATCAGAAGTTTTATTACCATTCCAACAACACAGACAGCAAGAATCAATTTAATAAAACGTTCGCCTTTCGTAACCGCCAGATGACTGCCAATCCAGCCTCCAAGACCGTTACCAGCTGCCAAAGCCAGACCTATTGGCCAGCATATCTTGCTGTTGAAGATAAACACGATTAATGCAAAAAATGCATTGACGCCGACAATAAATACCTTGTGGCTATTCGTCTCTACAAGATTTAATCCGCTAATTGTGGTTAGAACTGCAATAATCAAGAAGCCAATACCCGCCTGAATAAATCCGCCATAAACTCCAATAAAGAAGAAGATAAGCATACTGGCTGTACGGCGACTCTTGCTTAAACAGGTCATGCCTCCATCATATTGAGCAATTCCTTGCCTCATTCGTATTGGATTCCACAGAATAAGCACGAGCACGAGTATCATGACCACAGCCAGTATCCTTTTGAACAGGATATCGGATACGTCAACGGCGAGTTGTGCACCGATAATAGCGCCTATAAGCGCTGGCAGTGACATAAGAAGACTCAGTTTAAAATTTGAAACGCCCTTCCTCTTGAAGCCTGCTACGGCTAACGTGCTCTGAACCGTAATTGCCAGACGATTGGTTCCATTCGCCACGGTTGCTGGCAACCCCAGAAAGATGAGCACAGGCAGGGTTATCAGCGAACCACCACCTGCAAGGGTGTTAATAACCCCAGCCACGACACCAACGGTAAAAATAACCAGAAATTGCCATAGCTCCATAGACATTCAATAGGATATATACAGTTTAAAATTAAGAATCGGTCTTTGAAGGAATGAATTTTTTAAATTATGAGTAGGGTGGACTTCGTCGTGAGCGCTCAGTCGAACGATTAAGGCGTTGGTTTTTTCGCCGAATCCACCTTCGTTGATTTTGTAAATGGTGGGTTCGCAGCCTGTTCGCTTAACCCACCCTACCGCAAACCTGCATAAATAAAATGAAAATTCCTAAACAATCACGGCATCTTTAGTGTATCAATCTTGGCGGCCAGGATAAAATCACTTTCTGTCAACCCATTAATTTTGTGGGTATAAATAGTGATTTCTGCCTTCCCCCAGGTGAAGGTGATTACAGGATGGTGTCCCTGCTCTTCGGCAATCTCTCCCACTTTATTTACAAAATCCAAGGTCTTGCGAAAGTCTGAGAATTTGAAGCTTTTGAACAGATGGTGTTCTTCCACCACATTCCAACCTTCTACCTGCTTCTGCAAAGCTTGAAGCGCCTCGCCTTTCAGGGGGGGCACTCCACCTTTGCAGGGAACACACTTTTTGGATGCTAGTTCAGACATGGAATTACTCCTACAATGGAAAGTGAAAACTTCAAAATGTAAATTTTAAATTTATCTTTATTCAGGTATCAACACATCCTTCTGTTTTGCTATTTGAATAGCCTCTTCATAGCCCGCATCTACGTGCCTTGCAATCCCAATCCCCGGGTCTACCGTCAAAACCCTTTCCAACCTCTCGTCACGTTCTTTCGTACCATCAGCCACAATAACCATACCGGCATGGAGGGAATTGCCAATACCTACACCGCCTCCATGATGAAAACTTACCCAACTGGCGCCATTTATGGCATTCAGGGCAAAATTTATCAGCGGCCAATCGGCAACGGCATCGCTGCCGTCTTTCATATCCTCTGTTTCCCGATACGGGGACGCTACCGACCCACAATCGAGGTGATCTCGCCCGATAACGACAGGCGCTTTGACGATACCCTTCCTCACCATGTCATTTATGAGCAAACCCATCTTTGCACGGTCACCATATCCTAACCAGCAGATTCTGGCTGGCAGTCCCAGTTGCGGTACTTTTTCCCTGGCTAGTTTTATCCACCTGACAAGCGATGTGTCTTCTGGAAAGTTATTAATGACC
>JACPHJ010000155.1 GCA_016188675.1 Planctomycetota bacterium | reverse complement strand
TTCTCCGGATTAGCAGGAATTATTGCATTAACTATTCTCTCTATTCACCACGACAGTCATGATATACACATCATTCATCAACGGGAAGACGCCGAGAAACAGACGGCAAGGGCAATAAAACTGGCGGCAAGGGGGGTACCGCCGCAGGGGGGATTGGCTATCTTCCTCAATGACCCTGTGGCTCTTGGCGAAAAGATTTTTAAAGAAAGTTGTAATGGCTGCCACATGGTAAAAGGAGAAGGTGGAGAAACCGGCACCGATTTCACCAATTTTGGCTCTCGGGAATGGGTATCGGAACTGTTAAAAGACCCCAAGGGCAAGAAATTCTTTAAGGACTCGGGAGCCATGCCTCCTGTAAAACAGCCTGATGAATCGCTCCGGGATATGGCCGAATTCTTATTGAGCCAATCGGGGGATTTACACAATCAAAGCGCCGACAGGCTGGAGAGGGGTAAAGCACTGGTTCTCAAGGGAAATTGCGTCATCTGCCACCCCATCGGTGACAAAGAAGCAAAAAAGGTTGCTCCAAACCTGACAGGGTATTTATCAGAAGAATGGCTGAAGGCATTTATTAAGAATCCATCCGACCCCAAATTCTACGGCACACGAAATAAGATGCCCGCTTTTGACAAGCTTAATGAAAGAGAACTGGATGCGCTTATACAATATTTATTCTCTTTATCAAAAGACAGGGTTCTCGTTTCTGAAAAAGAAGAAGGAAACAAGAAGAGAAAATACGTCTTTGGCCAAACCGCTCCGCGGGCAATAACGGCTTTTAAAAATGAGTCTTGATCAAAGTCTAATAGAAAAGCCAGAAATAAGTTGATTTGTAAATGTCATAGCAATGAAAGCATTGGTGGATCACATATTGACATGAGAAGGTTAGAATTTGACGGAGTGTTTTACCGCGTTACGCAAGAGAACCTATATTTAATTACTGATACAAATCGTATTCTGTCTCGTTATAGACAGCAAGATTAAAGACCGGGCCCTATTTCGACTACTTTAGCATTTATCGTTTTAAAAATTTGTCTTTATTAAAAACCATCCTTAATCCCTTGGGTTCAACAGGGAATTTTGAAAGAGTATTTGATTCTATCCATTCGCGGTTGTAATAAACATAACTGTTATTTTCAGAAGACTCGATTGCCATTTCAGGGTCAGAGATTGTGGACTGTTGAAGCAAGGTAAAAAGCAGTAACGCCTTATCCCTGTCATTCCCCGTTTTAAAAAGTAACGTTTCGTCGGGCAAAGCAATCCTGTCTCTGCTATCAAAGATAGATTTTTCTCCCTTAATATTTTTGAGAATGGCAAGGGCATCCTCGATGTTTCCTATGTTTTTCGCTAATTGTTTTACATGGTAATCACGAAGGGCTGCATAAACGTATGCCTGGGGAAACGGCACATCTATTCTTCTAAAGGCATATTGTGCAAAATCGCAAATCGATCCAGGTGATTGTTGGGCGAGGCTAAAAATTGCTAATTGGCACTCTTCGGCAGCATCACTCGCTAACGGATTTGGAATCACTGTAGAAGAGTTAACCAATTGGATTGAACCTGGATCGGGATGTTTCAAGGGAATCGAAAGGAAATCTTTGATCTTTTTGTAAAAATTACTAAGTTGATGGAGTGGAATGCTTGATCCTTTTCTCGTACAGTGACACATTCCCAGAGAAGGATTGTAAAAAAATGTCGTGTCCATGCCCGTGGTCACCATTTTCACAAATTCTGATAATTCAGAACTATTTTGTATTCTGGTTCTATTAAACCATTTTGTATTGTTGAAAAGATGCCCATCTTCCTCGTCCAGGAATACGAAAACGTGGGCACGATTCCCGATTAAAACAATTTTCTCTGGAGGAAATCTTCCCCAAATTATCAATGCAGCAGCCCAGAGCATCGCAAGAGCGGCGCATTTGCCAGAACCTTTTCCATCGGGCGAGATCAGAGAATAGGCATCCATAACTTCTATGATTTCGTTTCTCAAACGAGGGAAATAGCCGGCTTTATAGTATTCCTGATTGATAATCTGGCCAAATTGGCTAGCGGGGTTATCAAGTAAGAGTTTTTGGAGCGTTTCATCATACTCTTGTCTGATCTTTTGAATATAGCTG
>JACPHJ010000152.1 GCA_016188675.1 Planctomycetota bacterium | reverse complement strand
GCGGCTGCAAAGACGCCCAGCACTTTCCCGGCCATGTCCTTGTACACCGAGGCGTTGTACAACACGTCGGTGAGGCGTCCATCTTTGCGCCGGATTGTCAGCGGATAGTCGGTGACGAATCCTTTGGCAAACACCTGCTGGTAGCCCTCGCGGGCCTTGTCCGGCTCGGTGAAGTAATCGGAGAAATCGGCGCCGATAAGTTGCTCGCGGGGGACGCCCGTGGCTTTAATGGTGGCCTCATTCACATCGGTGATCTTGCCTTCGGGACTGATGGTCACCAGCGGATCGAGACTGGCTTCGATCAGGCTGCGGGCGTATTGGAATGCCTGTTTCTCGGCGGATATGGATTCCGTCGTTGGTTGCATAATTCTGATAGCCATTGTTTCCCTCCTGTTATTTATGGTGAAAGAGTTTTTATATCAGCCGTTACGGGCATTAACGGCAACATAAAACAAAAAAACCCGGCCATCAGAGCATTGATGAAACCGGGTTTAAAAAACGGAGCAGCTATCTTGAACTGTCCTGTATGAAGTACCAGGAACGAATATATTAAGAGTGTATGTATGTAAAAAGGCTTTACCATGATGGCAATTTCCCTTACATCAATTTTAATTTTTGGCGGGGTCAAGGTGAAAATCCAGGATTACAAAATTAATACTAATATAAAGCCAAAGTATTTGTCAACATAAATTCAGGCCTTCGGCGACTTAAAATGCACGTTTTCCCTCCCTTGAAGGGAGGGATTAAGGGAGGGTGATTAGCCCTATTTTCACGAGGACAAGCTTGTTTCTTTCACCCCCACCTAGCCTCCCCCATAAATCCTCCCCCTTTTCCCCCCTCCGGAGGGGGACAGGGGGAGGAACTATGGTTTGAAATTCCTGAACATTAAATTAGGCTGGATTCCCGTTTCCTACTTCGCAAGGACAAGTTTGCAGGAATGACATGGGCGTGTTATAGCTTTTCAGATGCGATTTTGTCCAGTGCGGTTAGGAGTTGGTCTATGTCATCTTCCGTATTAAAATATCCCGGGCTGATTCTCACCGTACCGCCTGGAAACGTACCAAGCGCCTGATGCGCAAATGGGGCGCAGTGAAGACCGGGACGCACGGCAATGTCAAAGGATTGATCCAGGATTGCGCCCACTTCTGACGGTTTGAGACCTTTTATATTTATGGAAAGGATGCCCACTTTTTTTGCTATGTCCGTAGTCCCGTACAAAATGAATCGCCTGTCATCTTTTAAAGCGTTTATCAGTTTAGCTGTTAATTTTTGCTCATGTTCTCTGATGGCAGAAATTCCCTTAGAAAACACATATTCGATGCCAGCCATGAGACCCGCGATGCCAACGGTATTGGGAGTGCCGCTCTCCAGCCTGAAGGGTAATTCTTCAGGTTGGGTTAATGAGGCAGGCTCAAAACCAGTCCCCCCTTCCCGCCACGGTTCTAATTTTACGCCTTCTCCCACATACAGCCCCCCTGTTCCCGTAGGCCCAAGCGGGCCTTTATGGCCCGTGAATGCAAGCATGTCTACAAAGAGTTCGTTAACGTCAATTTCGCATACCCCTGCCGTCTGTGCGGCATCGATCATGAAGATGATATTGTTTTCCCTTGCGATCCTTCCAATTTCCCGGATAGGCTGAATAGTGCCGAGGACGTTAGGGGCATGCGCCATGACAATCAATCGTGTTTTGGATGTGATGGCATTTTTGATGTCGTTTGGGTCAATAAAGCCTTCCGGAGAATTCTTTACCTTAGTTACCGTAATTATTTTTTTCTTTTCAAGACCATTGAGCGCACGCGATACGGCGTTGTGTTCAAGATAGGTTGTAATGGCATGGTCTCCGGATTTCAGCAACCCCTTGATTCCCATATTTATGGCGTCGGTGGCATTAAAGGTAAAAATAAAACGATTAATGTTTTTAATGCCAAACAATTTGGCGGCAGCCGCGCGGGTGTCTTCAATTTCCTTTTCTGCCGCTACTGCCATCTTGTGCCCTGAACGGCCTGGGTTTGCGCCCAAAGTACGGTAAAAGGTGTCCATTGTTTTGTAAACAATTTCGGGTTTTGGAAACGTTGTTGCTGCGTTGTCGAGATAGATCATAGTTCACATTCCTATATATTTTGCATAAAGTCCTTTTGCTATTGAGGCATCGTTTGTGCCGGTAATTATCGACCGACCATCCGGGAATACCGTTAACTCATATTTGTCGATTTTCAGTCGTAAGAGAAAGCTATTAAAAGAAACGCCCCCCACTTTTTCCAATCGCGATGCAAGCTTCATTAAGTCTAGTTTTGATCCGTTAGGGTGTAAGATTTGTATGGCATTTCTGCCGCACAGGGAGGTTGCCATTGAATATTTATCTCTGGACAGAAATTCATAATTATGCTGCTTGCACGTTATACAATCAGACATCTCCATTGCATCTTCGACATGCAGTCTTTTTATTTCATTGCGCCAGAGGTCTGTTTTTAAAAGACCTTTACTCAAGGCATCGTAATTTTCAGTTAAGATTTTGAGCGCTTCTGTTGCCTGAATGGAGGCGATCATACTGGCAATGGGGGCAATAATGCCAGCCGTATCACAGGTCTCAGTGGTGCCAAAAGGCGGCACAGTGTCAAGTACGCATCGAAGGCACGGCGTCTTTGATGGGATAATATTCATGGTTAAACCTACGCTTCCAATGCAAGCTCCATAAATCCACGGAATCCCTTGTTTCACACAGTAATCATTAATAAGGAAGCGTGTTTCAAAATTATCAGTTCCGTCAATAACGACATTTGCATTTCCCAGGATAGTTTCAATATTGGATGGGTTGAGGTCAACAACCATTGCATCGATCTGTATGTGGGAATTTACTTTTTGAAGCTTCTTTTGTGCAGCAACAGCCTTTGGAAGGTTTTTGTTTATGTCTTCTTCGTCAAACAGGGATTGGCGTTGCAGGTTGCTTTCTTCGATAAAATCGCGATCTATAATTTTCAGACATTTAATTCCGCTGCGGACAAGGAGATTGGCAGAAGTGCAACCCAGTGCGCCGCAACCGACTAGCACGGCGGTCTTCTCCATAAGTATTTCTTGGCCTTTATTACCTATGCCGTAGAAAAGTGCCTGCCGTGTATAACGATCTGACATGTTCAAATTAGATTGACTCACCGCAAAGGACGCATTACAACCCCCTTAGTCCCCCTTTGTTAAGGGGGATTTAGGGGGTTGTAACTTTACAGTCTTTGCGGTGGATTATTTATTATTTTTTTATTTCGTAAGTGCTTAAACACGAAGGGTCGCCCGCAGCAAGGGCTTTCGCGCGTTTATATGTGATTTTGGGGTTTACTCCTTCACCAAATCCAGCAATCCATTCGTTGACGATATCGCACATCGTTAAAAAGTTTGCGCCCGCATTGCGCCAATATGACTCGTGAACACAGCTTTCGTGATCCCATGACGTGCATTTATCAGAGTCAGACACTACCTGTGCACCCCGATCACACGGCATTCCGTCACTAAGGAAATCACCCATTATTTCGAATGCCTTAGAGGTATTGTTGCAATCTGCCGCCGACAGTCCTTTGCTTTTTACGGCCTCTTTTCCACAGCCAATGCCGTGTTTATGGGCGGCCTCTGCCGCCACTTTTTCGGCATCAGGATATTTGGCACAGAAGGCAGCAACTACGGCAGCCTCCCGTGTTTCTACTTCTACGATGAGACTTTGAATTCCCTGATGTATTGACTTGTTAGCCAGCAATTCTTCAAGCGGTTTGTTATTGCTCGATTTTGGATATTTTTTGTATACTTGTTCGAGGATTTTATCAGCCTCAGCGCCATACTTTTCCTTGAATGCGGAGACAATAGCAGACTCCCTCGATTCAGTGGTCTTTATTTTTCCAAACATCCAATAATGGATCGGACCCAAAACTAAACTCATTCAGAAACTCCTTAGTGTTGAAATCAAAATAATTTACTATGCGAGTTCCACAGATTCTACTTCAGGGATCTCTTCCTTGAGACGTTCCTCTACGCCGTATTTCAGCGTCATCAGAGCGCTGGGGCATGACCCACAGGCGCCTCTCAGGCGCACCTTTACAACGCCTCCTTCTATAGCCACGAGTTCTATATCGCCGCCGTCTGCCTGTAATGCAGGTCTAATATGCTTCAATGCCTCTTCTACTTTTTCTTTCATGTGAATTCTCCTTATCTTTAAACGTTACCCTTTTTTCTTATTAATAACCTCGTTCAACTCTTTGATAATAACATCGGGAGATATATTGTGCATGGTAGCGCCAAATGCAATATCCTCCGTTTTTGAACCCGGGCAGGTAAAACAACCCGACCCAAAATATTTTTTTATCACAGCTTCAGTTTCGGGATATTGTTTTATTACGTCTCCGATACTGGTTTTTTTTGTTATTTTTATTTCTTCTGTCATAAACAAACATCTCCTATTTAAATCCAATGAGTATGGAATTGTTAAAATGTAGGGTATCGGACAATAGAGCTTTTGTCAATTAAAAAAACTAAAAACGCAAAGAACGATGTTTTAAAATTTTATTGATTAATGAATAGTTATTTCTTACAGTATTTACTATGATACAGTTACCTCATATTCCCTTTATAATCACCATAATTTTGTATTTTATATCTTCCGTTTGGTCAATCGGATACATCGTAAAACCCGGTGTTTTTGATAAAAAGGTGGCCAAATGGACGATGATGATGGGCTTTTTCGTCCACAGCGGTTTTATAGTATTCCTCGGACTCGAATCAGGCAACATCCCTATAACAAATGTGTATGAATCCTTCGTATCATTGCTATGGTGTGTTCTCTTTGTTTACATAAATCTGGACTACCTTTACAAGCTGCCGTCTTTGGATACATTTCTAATCCCTGTCGTTACAGCGCTTTCAATATGGGCTCTTACATTTGACGGGGCAAATCTGTTAATTACCGTAAGCCTTCAGAATTTCTGGCTCATAGCGCACATCATCCCTATATTTGTCGGATACGCAGCTTTCACCATATCTTTCAGTCTGAGTATCATGTATTTAACGCAACAGAGGCAGTTGAAGCACAAATTATTTGGCTCTCTTTTTAATAAATTGCCCTCTCTGGAGGGAATTGACAAGCTCATGTGGAAGACGATTTCGTTTGGTTTTCCACTCCTTACGCTTGGACTTGTATTTGGTACTTTTTGGGTAAAGACTCAAAATGTTTTGGGTGATATGTGGTACCTTGATTATAAGGTCATTTTGGGATTGGCAACCTGGTTGATATATGCGGCATTGCTGCATATGCGGCTTATTGCATCATTTCATGGCACCAAAATCGCTTGCCTGACCATTGCAGGTTTTTGCCTGGTGCTTTTTACGTTTATCGGAACCTTCTTTATGGGATCAAAACACGCATTTCAGAAGGTGAGTGAACAAACGCACACAGAGGTTTTGAATGTGCAGTGACAATTTTACAAGATAAGTTAAATTGTTGTAATTCTTAGTTGAAAATTACGAATTACGATTTTAGATTTACGATTCGGGATTTAAATCATAAATCGTAATTTGTAAATCTAAAATGTTTCTGTTTCGGCTTGCTTGAACTGAGGATTGGATTATGAGTATCCTTGTTGTAGGATTGAACCATAAGTCAGCGCCCATAGAGGTCAGGGAAAAACTGGCGTTTAATCCCAATAGTATCAATACCGCCTTGTCTCTATTTTCACAAAAATATCAGGACCAAGATGCGGAGATCGTTATTTTGTCGACCTGTAATCGCGTCGAACTATATATTTCATCGCGGGATGGCGCTGTCAAGGTAGAAGATGTCCTTTCATTTCTTGCAGATTTCCACAAGATTGATGTAAATACATTTTCTCCGTATATGTATCACTATAACGATGACCGTGCAGTAAACCATCTTTTCTTTGTTACGGCAAGCCTTGATTCTATGGTGCTTGGTGAGTCGCAAATCCTCTCACAGGTCAAAGAGGCATACACGACGGCAGCCATGGAAGAGGCTACGGGAAAAATTTTAAACCAGCTATTTCAGCAGGCGCTTAATGCCGCCAAGATTGTGCATACCAGGACGTCTATCGGCAAGCGGAAGGTTTCCATAAGCTCCGTTGCCGTGGAATTTGCCGAAAAAATATTCCAGGATTTTACCGGCAAGATTGTACTTGTCGTGGGCGCCGGTGAAATGTGCGAACTTTTGTTAAAACATCTTTACGAGGAAGGGTCGCGCACCTTTGTTGTTGCGAACCGCACCTTCGAGCGTGCACAGGAACTTGCCAGTGAATATCATGGTCAGGCTATTAAATACGAACTGCTTGGAGAGCATCTTGAAAAGGCCGATATTGTCATTAGCTCCACGTCTGCCCCCCATTATGTAATCCATGCCGACCAGGTGAAAGAAGCCATCAGACATCGCAGGGGAAACCCGATGTTCCTCATCGATATTGCCGTTCCAAGGGATATTGAACCGGAGGTTGCCAATATTGACAACGTGTATCTTTACAATATTGACGACCTTCAATCCGTTGTCAGCCAGAATATAGACGAACGAAACAAAGAGGTGGAAAAATGCCGTGTCCTTATTGAAGAAGAGGTAGAGCACTTCATGGCAAAGCTCGAGGAAATGAAAATAGAACCGGCGATAACCCACTTACGTAATCATTTCCATACCATCGGCAAGGAAGAGCTGGACCGCCTGAAGCCCAAATTAAAGAACCTCGATAATGAAGACTGGGAACAGGTCGTTTATACGATGGAACGCGCCATAAACAAACTTCTCCACCATCCCGCAAAGGTGGCCAAGCAGGAGGCAAAGAACGGCGGTGGATACCGGTACGTGGAGACCATAAAGAAATTATTTGGCATTTTTCATCACACAGATCATCCGCAGCATTAATTTACGAATTACGATTTGGGATTTACAATTTTTAAAATCCCAAATCGTAACTCTAAAATCGTAAATCTCCTTATATCACCTATGTTTTCCTTTGCACCCTTTGCGTCTTTGCGGTAAACCGTTATATTTCACATAAACCCGCCTTACACTCGATATTCACAAATCCTATTTCCACCCAGTTTTTTTGCCTCATACATTGCCTTGTCTGCGTTAACAAGCATTGTCTTTGCATCTAACGATTGTCCAAGTTCTGCAATACCGATACTTATTGTCTTTTGAACAATTACGTCCTTTGTTGGGATGTGAAATTTCATGTTCCTGAAATTGTTGAGTATTCGATTGGCAATGTTGAATGCAGCATAGCTTTGAGTTTCTGGTAATATTATGGTAAATTCTTCACCCCCGTATCGGCATGCTACGTCAATTCCGTTTCTCATATTTCCAATTATTAACTGTCCCAGGCGCTGCAATACCTTGTCGCCCTCATCATGTCCATAAGTGTCATTGATATGTTTGAATTTATCTATATCTATAAAGAGCAGACCGAGGGCTTGATTAAACCGTTTTGCCCTTAATACCTCTCTTTCTAAAGCCTCGTCAAAATATCTTCTATTATACAAACCCGTCAGTTTGTCTATTATAGATAACGTTTCAAGTCTTTTATATGACTCGTTCAATTTCACTGACATAATATTAAAAGTATTTAAAAGTTCCTCTATTTCGGTTGGTGATTTTATGCTCAATTTTACATCGAATGATCCATTGATAATTTTTATTGTTGCTGTATACAACAGTTTCAATGGATTTGTTATACTTCTCGTTGTAGCAAATCCATTGAAAATACTGAAACCTATTGCTATGGGTACAATGACATAAATAGATAGCCAGCTTCTCTTTTCTGTTTTTTTTGAATAGACAAGCACTTGTTCATATGTTTTATTGGCAATTTCATTAAGGCTTGCGAATACCCTTGTAATGTGGGATGCATCTGCTTCGAATGAATTAATAGCGTCATCCATATTTATTGTCTCAGGTGACTTGTTCCCCAACCTAAGGGACATCTGTACGGTATTATCTAATTTCTCAATATTATTAAAGGTTTGTGTAATTTCATCGCGAAGTTTTAATGCTGTTACTCCATAAATGTCCCAATCAATTTCATCTAATTCTCCTTCAATAGTTGCTTCGAGTATCTCGTGGTAATCCAATTGCGATAAGTCCCTTTTCTCCAAAATATATTCCACGGTCATAAGCCACCGATCAATACTTTTCTTTAACGTATTGATGATCTTTACGTTGGTGGCATGGGAAGCGACTGTTTTTTGTATTTTCTCAATCTTATTCAAAGAAAAGGATACAAAAATAGTCATTCCTATCATCAATAACAGGATTATACCAAAACCAATTCCCAGTCGTTGTCCAATACGCATGTCTTACTTCTCCATAGTAGATGATTCGACATTCTTATTTCAACGGATAGCCATCTTCATCAGGCAATTTTCCATCAATCATGAGTGTCTTAACATTTCCACGTCTGGATACATCATTTATGCCAATAAAGGCTATTGCTCCGGGAATTTCCGAAACAAGTATGTTTATTGTCCCGGCAGAGCCTAATATCTTTGGGAATTCCATTATTTTATTGTCATATGCCTTTAAAAACCAGTATTTGTCAAAATCCTCATACTTTATTTTATATATCTTATCTATCAACAAACGCGTTTCAGAAGATGTGATTGCCTTAAAAATAAGGGTAATTTTCTCGCCATTATTCCAGTATTGTTTCCTTGCCTCCAGAATTTGTTTTAGTTCATTGTAAGAAATATCTGATACAGGATTTGATTTGTTAACGATAACGGCAATGTCTGCACAGGTATTTGTTACAAAGATAACCGTAAATACAAGCACTGTGATTGATACCAGTCTCATTGATTTTGTTAAAATGAAAATGTCGTCTGCAGTCCTATAACGTTTACATCTTTATCATCAAATACACCGTGTGAATATTCAAATTTTAATGCGTTAAAGTGTGAGAGTTCATATCGTAACCCTATGGTATGTTTACTCGTATCAAGGAAATCAAGTTCGCTTTCTCGATAGAATGGGTCATCATTGCTGTAGTCAATATAATCATATCTGTAGTACGGTTTAAATTTGTTAATAGTATATGCAAATTGTGCATATCCACCGATCGTATTAAATACACCGCCTGAAAATTCATCGTGATTTATTTCAAATACCTCCGTTAACAGATCGATATTCCTAAAGGTATAAACAATATGCCCGCCATAAATAATTTCCCTGAGTTCATTTTCCCTGTTTGGTTCGGTTTTATCTTCAGGTATTACATCGTAATAGACACTCGGACCCAGCCGTACACCTTCAAGTATATGGGGCTGTATATCCAGTTGTAAACTTATAGCCTTTTTATCATTTATATCTCTAAAATTCTGTCTTTGAGTTGTATTGACTCCCCTTCCGTTACTAATTGCGCATGCGTAATTCAGGTCAAAACCTTCCAGCAAGGCACTACCGTATATTTTTATGCCTGTATCATGCGTTGGCATAGGACCGCCTTTATCCTGAAAATTGACTATATCTGGTCTATCCATGGTTGTCTGAAACCAGACCCCGTGATTGTAAGTTGGTATCCAGTATCCAAGCGGGAGGAAGAATTTTCCTACATCGATTTTCAGAAGGTTATTAATGTCGTAATGAATTAATAATCGCTCTATGTCTATTTCAATCGGCTCTGTGCGTTCTTCAGTATTTTCTCCTCGGTCAAACTCAAACACAGTTTCATTAAGGAAGGATATGCGGTTACTGAGTTTTGACGTCATAAACAGATCAAATTCACCGAGTGAAAAGAAGTTATCGCCGCTTTCGAATCTTTCGCTGGGGTTATTATCCCTGTACCGCGCATTAACATTTCCAAAGCCCCGGATGACCAGGAGTTGTTCGCCGAAGGTAAGCCCCTCACCCAGTTTATATCTTGCCTTATCCAATTCTATTTCCCCAACCTCTTTCGGGTATTCTGTATTTTTGATAGTCTCTCCTTTCTGTGTATAAACCTCTTTTGATTCTTTCTGTGGATTATTTATCTCAATTGTGGTTTCTGGTTTTGCAGTTACCAGCTTTTGTTTTGGTTCTATCGTGTACTCGGCCTTCAATTCCTCGATGAACTCTTTTTTAATTTTCTCTTGTAATTCCTCGGTGAGTTCATTTTTAATTTCTTCTTTTAACTTTTGCATGAAGTCTGACTTGAGCCTGTTTTTTAGCTGGAGATATTCTGCTTCAGTTATTTCCTGGGCATATATGCATTGGGCAGAAAGAAACAGTACGATAATAATTGAAATTGTTTTTAGTAGTTTTTTCATTCTTTAAAAGGATATCAATAATCTTAATTAGTGTTAATTTTACTTCATGAGAGAATGAATTCTCTTGGTATCCAGCAGTGCCTTTTCCATCGGCACGAGGGGTGTAATTTCGATATCGGTAAAAAATGGGAAAAGGGGCAATTTAGAGACGATCTCTTCCATTTCTTCGTTGGACTCAGCGTCAATAATAGCGGCAGCTCCGCGCCTGCCGGACAGCTTTCCGCCTGCCAATATCTTGCCGCGCCGCTGAAATCGTGAAAAATACTCCCACTCCCGTATTACGTATCCCAGAAAGTCCTTTACAGGCATCTGGGGCATCTGTTTTACCTCAACCTTTAAAAGAAATAACATAGCTTTCTACCCTTTCGTTTTTAAAAGTCCTTTTCACCGCAAAGGCACGAAGGACGCAAAGTTTTAAAACAGTTCAAAGTTGTAAGTTAGGCCTTCAGCTACCCCCCTGTTTCCCTCCGTTTACGGGGGGATTATGGGGGTGTTTGAAATTCCTATACATCAACTTAGCAATTGCGGGTTTAACTTAAATCTTACAACTAACAACTTTCTTTGCGTTCTTTGCGCCTTTGCGGTGAGTTTATATCAATATTCTTATATCGCCAAACCGCCGTCTACACTAATAACATGGCCGGTAATATATCTCGCATTGTCAGACAACAAAAATACCGCTGTTTTTGCAACCTCTTCGGCCTTGCCGAATCTTCTCACGGGGATCATTTCGATTACCTTATCTTTGTATTCCTGGGGCAGCACAGCTGTCATATCGGTTTCAATAAAACCGCAGGCAATGGCATTTACGGTGACATTTACCTTTCCAACCTCCTTTGCAAGCGCCTTCGTAAAACCGATCATGCCTGCCTTTGAGGAAGAATAGTTAACCTGGCCTGCCATCCCGATTATTCCGCTTACAGAGGTTATATTAAGGATACTGCCTGCCTTTTGCTTGATCATCTGGGTAATAACCGCCTTTGAAAAATTATACACGCTCTTGAGATTGGTATTGATGACGTCATCCCAGTCACTCTCTGCCATCAAGGCCAGGAGTTTATCTCGGGTAATTCCTGCATTGTTTACCAGAAAGTCAATTTTCCCAAACTTTTCCTTGACCTCTTTTATCATATTTTTTGCACCCTCTAAACTGGCGGCATCAACCTGTAAAGAAAAGGCTTTCACGCCCAGGGTTTCGATTTCCTTTACCAATGCAGTTGCTGCATCAGCGCTTTTACTATAATTAAAAGCGATGTTGCAGCCGTTCTTTGCCAGTTCCAGTGCGATTGCCCGTCCTATCCCTCTTGTGCCACCTGTGACGATTGCCACCTTATCCTTAAATTCCACGCAATATCCTCCTTAATAAGTAAGTTTCCTGTTTCAATTTATCAATTGTTTTGATGTGGTATAGTAAAGAAATGGATTTTGAAATGCAAGGCAAAAAATGTGGCCTGAGGCCAAGCAATACATCTTGACAGTATAGAGAGAACGTGATAGGCTCACTACAATAAATCTCATCAAAAAGGAGCACTTATGGCAGTAATTACAATACCTAAAGTTTTGCGTGAAAAACTCACCGATGAAGGCGCAGATGCCTTGGTAGAGATTATCAATAAATCTGAAGAAAAAAGTAAAGAAGATATAATTGTCCTCGTAGAGGAAAAATTCGAAAGAAGGTTGCTGAAGAAATTGGTAAAGTCAGGTCTGGGATTACTAAATGGATGTTTATTTTTATCTTTGGTCAATTCTGGGCAATTGTTGGTACTCTTTTTGTTTTCTTTTAAAAATAATTTCAACGCCTTATTTACTTTTATGTAAAAGCTTCAATCGCATCATCTCAGCAAAGAGACCTACCTCATATTCGATGCCCTTCAGGATATCATTCTCTACGGCAAAGTTAATACACTTTTTCATTTCCTTTAACGCACGTGCATCACGTTCTAAGAGAATTTTTGCAATCTCTATGGTTTGGTCTAACACTTCTTTATGCGGCGCAATCTGGTTAATGAGACCCCACTCCAATGCCGTCTCGGCACGGATCATCTTGCCCAGGAACAGCATTTCCTTGGCGCGTGCAGCGCCAATATAACGAGGCAAACGCTGAGTACCACCCAGGCCGGGAATAATGCTGAGTTCCGGTTTTGCTTCCGGAAGGCTAAAGAAGGAAAGTTCTGATGCAATACGCAGGTCACACAACATGGCGAGTTCCAGGCCTGCGCCGATAGTAACGCCGTTAATAGCGGCAACAACGGGCTTTTTGCAATTTTCAATTTCCACGAACATCTCATGGGCGCGGTGGAATCGTTCATAGTTCTTTTCTGCAACAAGTCCTGATATCCATGAGCCAAAGAGTTCGTCACGGTCTGCGCCGTCGCTGAAGACACCTCTGAGTTTGCTTGCAATAACGATAGCTCCGATTTTATCATCGCCCTCGTATTGATCCATTTTATTGTAGATGGCGTCGAGAAGCCATGATCCAATGGAGTTTCGCGGTGGTTTCTTCATGTAGATAATGCCAACAGCCTTGCCATTATCTCCAGAAATTTCTTCAAACTCGATGTTGTTATAACCGGAGTTATCACCACGATTCATGCGAATATCTTTCATTGCAAGAAAACCTCAGAATACTTGCTTATGTTTGCCATATTTCTATATTTTTAATGCTGCTTTAAAACCTTCGTGAATAGCTTCTAATGCGGTGCGCACCTTGACACAGTCTCCGATAAAGTAAGTTTCTGGAAATTTTCCTTCCACCTGTTTCTGGAGTTCGTTATTAGACCCGTATCCCACGGCAATGACTACGGTATCTGCCTTGATGAAATGTTCCTGACCGTCCTTTTCGTACACAACTCCCCTATTTTTATGACCATTTTCATCGTGGTTATTTATAATTTCTTTTACCTTTACCTCTGTTATTTCTTTTATCCCTGCATCTTTCAGCTCATTGAGGATAACCCATCGTGTGGAGAAACCAAATCCACCACCCACCTTTTTTTTCATTTCCAGGAGCGTAATATTTCTGTTTCCCTTCGAAGTAAATTCAACAATATCTTTGGCGTCAAGCACCTTATGTTTAAGGAGAAAACAGGCGACATCCGGCCTCATTGCTCCCTGTTTGGCCACATACAAAGCCACCTCACATCCAACCGTTCCGCCGCCAATGATGACGACGTCCTTCCCTGTTGTTACTTTCCCTTCCAACACACTGCCGGCAATATAAACGTTTTCTCCTTTTATTCCGGGTAGATTGAGCATTATTGGGCGTCCGCCTGTAGCTACGATTACTGCGTCAGGGTGTTCTTCCTCTAATGTCTGCAAATCTGCCTCTCTTCCCATTTTTATGTTTACTTTGAGCTTTGAAATTTGTCTTTCCAGATATGTGATGATATTCTGTATTTCTTCTCGTCCTGGAGGAATATAGGCATATCGCAATTGACCGCCCAGTTGATTATTTTTCTCGTACAGCGTCACACGGTGTCCCCTCAATGCCAGGACACGGGCTGCCTCCATACCACCGGGTCCACCGCCCACCACTGCAACCTTTTTTGGTTTATCCGTTTTGGTTATTTTATATTCACCTTCGTGTCCCACCATCGCATTATATGTGCAGGAAACGTGTTTAAAGTTTAACAAAGAATCAAAGCACCCCTGATTACAGGCAATACACGTTCTGATATCATTAAACTGTCCATTTTTATATTTATTTGGCAGTTCCGGATCAACAATCAGTGGTCTACCGATTGACACGAAATCCGCCTGTTCATTATCCAATATTTCTTCTGCCAATTCGAGGTCGTTTATCCGCACCGAGGCAATCACGGGAACCGTAACCTGAGATTTAACTTTCGCGGAAAGATATGCATAAGCCATCCTGGGAATAGACATCAACATAATGGGGGTCTTGCTTTCGTGCCAGCCTGGAGAGACGTTAAAGGCGTCGGCGCCTGCCTGTTCAAGGATTTTGGCAATTTCAACGCTTTCGTCAATCTTTAGTCCTTCTTCTACAAGGTCGTCTCCCGACATTCGAAAGATGATGGGATAATCCTTTCCAACAGTTTCTTTTATCGCGAGAATCATTTCCTTCGCAAAACGAACTCTGTTTTCAAGGCTTCCACCATATTCGTCGTTGCGTTTATTGGTAGCCTTTGAAAGAAACTGATTGATGAGATAACCCATTCCACCGTGAAGTTCCACGGCATCAAAACCGGCCTTTTTTGCCCTGAGTGCGGCGCCTGCATAATTATTTATAACCGTTTTGATCTCAGGGATTGTCAGGGCATGAGGCTCTTCTTTGATGCTTCTATATGCCACGGCAGACGGCGCAACAGGCTGCATTTTTGTGAAAAAGGATGAAGCGCTTCGACCGGCATGAAGGAGTTGTGCGGCCACACGAACGTCATACTGGCGAATTGCATCGGTCAATCTTTTTAATCCGGGGATAAGTTCGTCCTTGTCCAGCCCAATGATGCTCTTCCAGACCTTGCCATTCATTTCGGGATAACAACCCCCAACAACAATAAGACCTACCCCCCCTTTTGCCCGCTCAATATAAAAGTTGATAATCTGGTCGTTAATGGCGCCATCTGAAGTAAAACCCAGGTCCATGGCGGACATGATTATCCTGTTTTTCAATGTCATTTGGCCGATATGTATTTTGTCAAATAGTTTGCTCATGCTTTTTCTATAAATTATCTTTTGATGGTGTTTATAAAGGTTGACCCTTTAATCGTTGCTACGCCAATAACGGATGTTTTCCGCAAGGATAAAAGAGTAAGTTGATGTGGATTGTACAAAATTCTATGTGTTTTTCAAAAAATGTTTAGCAGATTCAATATAACTTGTTTTTGGCATCATTTCAGCATCCTGCCTGCAATTATACCATTTCAGGCATGTTGGAATTATAAGAACCTCAACAATTTTTGTCAAGTTTATCCTGAAAACAAACAAACAGCGTCTTTTTTTGGAAGTGACTCCAGTATCGACTCAATCGGCTCTGTTGTAAAAAAAGATTGCGGGATATAGTGATTCAATAATAAAGGATTGGTGAACCGGCAAAGGAGGGCATGGAGCACCGTGCTCTGGCTGATCCGGTGACTTTGTGGCTATTTTCTATAACAAGCTCATTTTTTGATTTTTATCTCATCTCCTGATAAATAGAACGTTGTCTTTTTATATTCCTCAAGAATGGTCATTGTTGATTCCCCAATCGTAATCTCTACTCCCGGATGAACGACCTTATTGACCACTACTTTGGCTTCGTTGTTAACAGCTACTATTTCTTCGCTCGCAAGGTCTTTTAATTTTTTCACTATCTCTTCCCTGCGGGAAAGGAGGTGATCAAATGTGTTTATGTACTGTGCCGGAAGTTCCCCCTTCACTTTCTTCATTGCATGCAATGTGTTGAGTTCTTTTTCAACCGTTTTCAGAATAGCTTTTAAGCCACTCACCTCTCTCCTTGTATTCATTTGACTTTGCTGTGCAGCGTAGTTAGTGCCGACTTCTATGTCTGTGTGAACCTCATTTTTACTTCCCAATGATTCGACTTCAATTACTGCGCCTGAGGTTGTTATTCCACCTTCGATGGATATCTTATCCCCGGTCACCTTCACGGTATTTTTAGCATAGATTGTACAATCAACTGCCTCTCGTAATATTATTACATTAGTTGCCACAATTGTCTGATTCCTGGCAAAGCCAATGGTTACATCTCCCTCCGCCTCAAGTTTTCCCTTACCAGAACCAATAAAACCGCCTTTTATCAGGACGTTGCCCTTTGACTTTATTATTGAATCTTCTACCGTACCCCAAATCTCCACATCTCCTACCGCATCTACAATAAACCCGCTTCTTACGTTTCCTTTGACAACGACAGTTCCTTTGCTTGTGATATTACCCACGCCAAAATCAACGTCCTTTTCGACCGTACAGCAAGACTTTACAGAGACAACACCACCGGCATATCGTACATTTCCACTGACACAGGATACCAACAATTTCGAGTCCTTCTCAGATACCCTGGTATTTTCACCGATTGGGAGTACACATGGTTTCCCATGTACAGGGCTAAGCATTTTCCCAAATACGTTTTTCCCAGGCTTCCCGGTAGTTGGATCTATTAATTTTACCAGGGGTTGATCCTTTTCAACATTCTCAATAATACTCACTTCGTGAAAATCAATCTTACCATGAGCGCCCTCTTGAGGCTTGATTTTCTTGTCTACGTCAAACAAAAATTCAAGCCTGCCGTCTTCACCAAAAATCGTTTGGTCTCCTTCTGCTATAAGTACATCCTCCACGGCACTGTCTTTTAATCTGGCTTTATCCAGGGTAGCCATGATAACCTCTTCCTTTATTCCATAGGAAATATTTTTCGACTGCAGGGTTTGAATTACGTCATTTACGTTGATATCAACGCCCCCTTTTGCAAAGGGTTTTACCGTTAAATAGACCTTCATAAGGTCGTCAGAGACCTTGACTGAAAGGTATTTGTCTGTATCATCGGACTGCGCCATATTTCTCTCCTTTGATTTTAAGACTGCTGAACAAACGTTAAATGAAAGCAAAATCTCAGGTGTGGTCAAAATGCGAGTAAAGAAAAACAGCTCAAATATTATGCCAAAAGTATGATTAGCGTGCCACAACCGTGATTTTCTAGGTAAAAAGTCGCGATTATATATGCAGTAGGAATATTTTTCCCACTTTCATAATAGCTGATAATGGCTGAATATGTATTTATCTCTTGAGGCAGCGTGGTAAATTGCCACGTTAAATTCTATCTTAAAAGTCTTGTCATAAATATAAACTACCACCTGGAAAATTTCTTGCTTTATTATCCGGCATGGTGGTATTCTTTTTTTTGTTGCGTAAGCGTTCGTTACTAATTCAAAGAAATTTCCCTTTATAATTAAGGTCTTCGGCAACTAACAACATTGTAGTGGCAAGGCGCGCCTTGCCACTACAGTCGATTGGAAAATTCTTGTACATTAAAGTACTAACGAACCCTGTATGAAAGTACTTTTACTCTTTCCGCCGGAATGGCTACCCACTGAAGAAGCGTGGAGGAAGTGTGGAGGGAAGCGTGGAGGGTCACATCTCAAATGTTAAATCACGGGAATTATGCGATTATTTAACTTTTAAGATGTGATAATTTACCACTTTGGACGGGCGTACATTATTTTCCATGATTTTCGTGTTTTTGATATCACAGTCTAACCTCTTTTTCTTTATCAAACTCTCCAATTCACTGTAATCGGGTAGATGATTGGGGTTGAGGTAAATATTATCAATAAGCATTCTTAGGTCTACTTGTATTTTTATGCCTTTGTCTCCTGCATTGAGCTTTTGGTTTTCTAGACCGGACTTCCAAAATAGAAGTCTGTACTCACGCTCATCTCGGTACGGAATGTCCTTGTAACCAACTTGAGTATACGTGTTTCCTATACTGAAATAGTCTCTTTCATAATCGATATATTCGACAACACAACCTTCAATTTTAGCTGGCGTAGCCTCGAAAGAAGCCGAGAGCCGTTCATAGTTAGTTTGAATGGCACAACCTTTGTTCGCGTAAACCTTCCACATCAGGTAAGACTCATGATCATTCATGTGCCAACAGTTTATGTAAAAATCCTTCCTAAATTCTTCGTACCGTCTGACTGAACCTTCTGCTGCTTCCATATTTCCATTGTATTTCGCAAGCTCAGACCTCCAAAACATTTCTCTCGTCTTTTTCGTCAGCAGCCCTTCCCAATTATCTCCCATTTGGGTGATATTTGAAAAGTACATCACCTCCTCTTCAATTGTCTGCATGAGTTTTTCGTATGTCATATAACGCCACATTTTTTGACGTGAATTTGCTGGCTTCTTGTGTACTGAGTGAGTGTCAAACATTTTTTATGGTTTTGAAATTTTTTGTCCGTATAACATTTATCTTTATTCTATGAATTACCAATGACTTATTTATGATATTTCAATTTCATGTGGAACTATCAGAATCGTGTTGAAAAGCATTTGATAATTTCTATGTAACGATAAAATTTGAATATTATACGGATCATGATAATTGTTTGATTTTGTTATTTTGCATTTTCTGTCGTAGTTACACTGGCATCGAATCCTTTATCTATTTCATCTTATCTATAACGAACGACAAAAGAAAGTTGTCATTTCGAAGGAGCAGAGCGACTGAGAAATCTTAAGATTCCTCGCTCCGCTCGGAATGACAAGCATTCAATGTCAACTTATTTAAGACGGTTAATATAATAAAACAACACAATCAATAAGCATTACATTATTTATTTGCTACACTTGCTTATTACCAGACATGAATTATTTCCATCATAATCCATGTTATTTATTATTGCGTTTTGGATTTCTTTTTTGAGGGGTTTTTCTATGATAAGATTCAGACTGATTTCTGGATCTTTGTTGTTGTGATTGATGATGTGCGGTATTTGACCTGTGTTTATTGACATGAGCGATGAAATGAGTTGTGCTGCGCCTGCGGACCCGTACGATTCGCCGATGTTTGATTTTATTGCAGATACTGGAATACGATTGCTGCCTGCGCCGAATAATGATTGGATTGCCTTTGCCTCGACTGCATCCTGTATCTTGCATCCGTTCGCATTTGCACTGATGAAATCAACGTCTTCTTTTTTAACTTCCGCGTCTTCTAAAGCGCCGTGCATAGCCTTTTCGGCCCGACGAATTCTTTCATCTGCCGGATGGTTTTTGCCTCCTACAAAGGTATTTCCAAATCCCTTTATCTCTGCATAGATATGCGCTCCCCGGTCAATGGCATGCTGGAGCTCTTCGAGAATAACTACGTAACTGCCTTCAGCCATGACAAAGCCATTTCTGTCCTTATCAAATGGTGTGCTTGCCTCTTTTGTACTATCAAGGCCGGACAGCAAGCCCCGTAAATAGAATATGAGATATAAATCAATGGAAATCTGCTCGACACCGCCAGCCACAATTACCTTTGCCATATCTCTCTGAATCATTTTATAGGCATCACCTATTGCGTCTGTACTAGACGTAAAACCCGCAGAAATGGTGCGCGCGAGTCCCTTTATTTTAAAGATGACCGAGACATAGTTAATGGAAGAATTTAAAGCAACGTCATAACTGAGCATGGGTGACAACTCGGATGGATTATTACGGATTATTTCGTAGAAGTAATCTGTCGTTTCAGAAAAATTTCCGAGAGATGAGCCTATGACAATACCCATACGATTCGATAAGGAACCGTCCTGCGGTATCTTTGCATCGTCAATGGCCATCTTAGAGGCAGAGCCTAAAAAACGTGTGCCTTTGTTTAAGTATTTTAGTCCCTTGCTTCCCAGGTGTATCTCAGGATGCAGGTCTCTAACCTCGCCTCCGAGCTTGCATTTATAGGGAGAGAGGTCAAGAGAGGTCATTGGTGCAATACCTGACTTTCCCTCTATAAGGTTATTCCAGAAGGCTTCTTTGCCACATCCTAGAGGAGATACAACACCTAAGCCTGTAATAACGACTCTTTTTTTCATAATGTTTTTTACTACGGATCAACACGGATAGACTTAAATGATGATTCGCTTTGCTTAACCCATCTTACTAAAAATTGTCGTGGCGTTATTTCCGCCGAAGGCAAATGAATTATTCAAGACATGCTTTACATTTAATTCGCGTGCCGTATTGGGTATATAATCGAGGTCACACTCCGGATCAGGCGTTTCGTAATTAATCGTTGGCGGTACGATTCCATGCCGTAGTACCAGACAACAAATGACCGATTCTACAGCACTGGCCGCGCCCATAAGGTGACCAATCATAGATTTCGTGGAACTGCAGGGAATTTTATGGGCGTATTCCGTGAATACACGTTTTATGGCAATTGTTTCTGTTTTGTCGTTATGGGGTGTCCCAGTGCCGTGTGCATTAATGTAACCGATGTCTGCCTGAGAAAGATTTGCCATTTTTAGCGCATCGCTCATGCATTTTACAGCGCCGTCGCCTTCTGGATGTGGCGCCGTCATGTGAAATCCATCACAGCTCAGCCCGTAACCAGCCATTTCAGCGATAATCGCTGCGCCTCGTTTTTTAGCAAATTCGTAGCGTTCCATAATAAGTATCCCAGCCCCTTCTCCAATCATGAGACCCTGACGGTTTTTATCGAATGGCTGACAGCGTTCGGGCGCTAATGCCTTGAGGTTATGGAAATGGGTGAATTCCGTTTGAGGAATCATGTCGCCCCCTCCGACCATTACCACATCAACCTTGTTTTCTAAAAGAAGGTCGCAGGCCCAGGCAATTGCATGATTGCCGGATGAGCAGGCATTCAATGAAATCATGGTTGGGCCTTCGAAATCAAAATTTTCAGACAGGATATTTGTTATAGAATTGGGGGGATAAACTGCTGCAACAATCTTGTCGAAACCGTTGTCTTTTTTTGAAGTGTCTAACCTGAGAAGTCTCTCAAAAGGCGTTAATTCGGCTGCTAATGTACCAATGGCAATACCAAACCGTTCTCTGTTGAAATTTTTATCATCCAATAAACCGCTTTCCTGTAACGCCTCTCTGGCTGCGTAGTAGACATATTTGTGGATGGTATTTTCCTTTATCTGGTTTTCAAGCTCAACGTCTAAGTGAAAATCTTTTACCTCACAGGAACGGTGCACCTTGTATTTGGATGTATCGAATGACTTCATCTCATTCGCTCCGTTTCTGCCCAGGATGAACGATTCCCAGCTTTTTTTGATCCCTGTTCCAACGGGCGTGACTAATCCCAATCCTGTAATTACGACCTTTGGCATATCTATTTTTATTCTGTAAAATAATAGAGGTCAACTATTCACCTTTCAATGCGAATAAGTTGACCTATAATAACCAATAAAATTCAACTGCTGAAATCGAATAAACCACAGAGAACTTATGATTCCAAATCATAAATCTCAAATTGCGGTATCTTATGACTGAGCCTCAACGGCAGTCAATTCCGGCTTTCTACCCTGTTTTCCCGCAAGATTATAGCTTTTCAATGTCTCTTCGTAAAACCCCGATGTTTGCAATTCTTTTAAATTTTGTATCAGGTGTTGATAGACACTCTGCCAGTCGAGATTTACCCTGAATGCAAACATGGCGGCATTCATGTTATCTTTGAGTACCTCTTTTGCGTTCTGGAACCTTTGACGCAATACTTCTGTGGCGTAAATCTTGTCATACAAGTATTGGAAGCCGTCAATAAGTTCCTGGAGAGACATATTTTTGAGAATATAGGTAAGGTGATGAGACGTGTAATACTTCCAATCCTCGGGGAAGTTTGTCCTGAACAGCCTGCCATCGCCTTTCAATCTGTGATACAGCGGTGTATTGATGAATGGACACAAAATACCGCAGGTCATGATATCAACATGGGAATCCATAACAAAATCAGCAACCTGTTTAAAGGTTTCAGGCGTATCGGCATCGTTACCAAATACCATTGTCCCCCAGACTGCAAGACCGTGTTTACGGATATTGGCAATGGCTTCGAAATAATTCTCAATCGAGATGCGCAGGTTTACATTCTTATTCATCGTTTTCAGGGCTTCTTCATTGATGGATTCTATTCCAATCAATACCCCGACGCACCCGCTCTTTTTCATGTATTCAAGGGTTTCATCGTCTTTGTAAATGTTGAGTGAGGTAAACCCGAACCAATTCTGATAAATGCCTCTCTCCACCATTCCCTTGAAAAGTTCAAGAACACGTTCATTGGACTTTTTGCTGTGCCCATAAAAGTTTTCGTCCGTTAATATTAAACCGCGATATTGACCTTTAATGGATTCGAATTCATCGAGGACGTCTTCAACGGGTCTTTCACGATATTTCCTGCCCTGGAACTGAGGCACGGAGCAGAACTCGCAACTGAAAGGACAACCCGCAGTTGTTATGATACCCGAGTAGCGGTATTTGTATTTATCCTTTAAATATTTTCTATCAGGCCTCAGTCCCTGATACAACTCCATGGGTGTCAGAACACCTTCGTATCTTTTTTGGAGACATCCCTTTTCAAAATCGCTAATAATTTTTTCCCATGTAGTCACGGCTTCTCTAGTCACAACGCAATCCACATAGTTTGCCGCCTCTTCCGGATAACTGGTGGCATGAATGCCGCCCATAATCACGGGTATACCCCGTTTTTTGCAGACAGTAGCTATTTGATATGCACGATGTGCCTGATAACTTACCGATGTAATGCCAACCAGGTCAGCTTCACCAAAAGTAATATTTCCGGTATCGTCAATCGCAAGTTCCTGTGTTTCGTCTATGATATCAACATGCCAATTCTTTGGTGTTAATACCTTTAAATACCCAAGATTCACGGGCATTTGATTTAATACAGAGACATTTTCTTCACCAACATTTCCAATCGGATGCGGATTAATTAGTACAAGCTTTTTCATGAACGTTCCTCTTTTTTTGGTACCAATAGTACCTGTGCAATTGCGTAATCCTGACAGTGTGATAATGATACGGCGATATCGTCAATCTGTTTCTTGTCTGCCAATTCTTTCACACTTCCATAAAGGTTAACATATGGCCTGCCCATTTCGTCGTTTAACAGTTCGATATCCGTCCATTTCATTTTCCCAACCCAACCAGTCCCTAATGCCTTGAACATGGCCTCTTTTGTGGCGAAACGAGCTGCAAAATGCTGGTATTTGTTCTTTTTGGGGTTACAGTAAGCAACCTCTTTTTCAGTGTAAATTTTTCGCAGGAAACCCTCATTGACAGAAAACAATCTCTCAATACGTTTTATTTCTATAATATCGATTCCAACGTACATAACTATTTTGTTTCGCTTTCATGACCATATTAAATACTTATAATGCAAGTATCTGTCACAACGATAGTTGGCATTCTACAAATTTGCAAAAATAATGTCAATGACAATTTACAATAGCATAAGGCGAATAAACGATTTAAACTGGCAAAATATGAGTTTTTATTCAGACACTATATATAACAACAAGACTACCGCAAAAGTTAAATTGCACAGAGGAAGGATAAGTAATTGGAGATTTTCGAGGTTACAAAGGCATTTCTATTATATGGGGGAGGAGGGTGTCCCACCTCCGGAAGAGATGAAACACCCAGCTCAGAGTTGCAATCTCATCTTTTATAATTTTTTGTTATCCTGAATGAATTTTTTACCGGTATCTGCTGCAACATCATACTCTGATTTTTTAAAACATGACTGGCACTCGATGTAGTTATCGTTTTCCCGTAAACTAGGCAGGATCCCGCTTTCATATGTGCGGATCCCCACTTCAGGAGATTGTTCAACAATTTGGAAGTTACTCGTAAATATTCTGAATTTTTTAATTTCACCGCAGTTTGGACATGCCAGGAATGTGTTTCCGATCATAATCTGCCTTTCTCAATTATAAAAAATTTAACCCTGCTTTTTTAAATTGCTGATGATGTTCCTGTATACCAAGATATATAGAAGGCCAGGACCTCTTTGCATAGATTATGGGTATTCCTCTGTTACTTGCAAATTTTTTTATTTTGTACGCCAGATTATGATTTACAAAATCGTAAAGGAGAATAATAAAATCCGCCTTATCAGGCATTCTTCCGCGAATCTTTTGTCCGCTCCTGCCGGTTAAGTGCTGAATTTTCGAGATACCAATTCTGTCAAGTTCCTTTGGAATACACCCAAGATGATCACCCCCGACAATTATTACCGACATTTTACAATTCATCAGTTAATTTAAACACTCAGTAGAACGTCCTCGAATATTCTTAAATTAGTACGTGACCAATCATTATATTTAAATCCTTTTTCATTAAAAACAACCAGGCAGGCATACACTACATTAAAATCATAAAGGATGCCTCTGTTTCGTGAAACTTCATCTAATGCCTTATCCAAACCAAGTGCGGGCCTATATGGATGAGGAGACAACATCGCGTCAATAACGTCGGCCACGCCCAGAATTTTTGCTTCCAGGAGAATATCCTTTCCTGATAAGCCCAAAGGATACCCAGACCCATCGACCCTTTCATGATGTTGAAGTACGATTTGAGCAACAGGATGCGGGAATTCCATTTCGTTTAATATATCATAACCAACACGTGGATGAGTCTTGATTATATTAACTTCATCCTCAGAAAGCCGCTCTGATTTATTTAGAAGCTCAGTGGGCACAGAAATATTGCCAATGTCGTGAAGAATAGCAGCTATACTGACGCCTTCGATCCTATCCTTTGATAGACCCATCTCCTCGGCTATACAGCGAGCAAGCCTGGCTACCCGTTTCTGGTGCCCTATCGCGTAAGAGTCTTTTGACTCAATAGACAATGCTAAAGTTTGAACGATTCCACTCAATGATTTTTGCAACTTCTTAATACTTTGTTTAAACTCCTCTTCCTGTCGCATGCGATTGTTAATTTCTTCCATTAGTTCTTCGTTCACCTCCACTAACTTAGCCGTATGTTCAACCACACGTTTTTCTAGAGATTTGTTAAGTACCCGCAACCCTTCTTCAGATTGTTTGCGGGCAGTAATGTCCCGAGCTATACCAGTAATTCCAATTATCTGTCCCTTCTCATTTCTCAACGGAAAATTTTTGTATTCACATAACACTCCAGTATTTTTAAAACAAAGTTCATATTGAGTACTCTCTCCGTTCAATGTCTTTGCATAAGCATCCGTTACTTTCTTTTGATCTTCTTCGTTGAAAAGAGATATAAACGGTTTCCCGTAAAATTCCTCAGGCCTTTGCACGGTAAATTTTTCAAATATCTTATTTACAAACAAAATATTTCCATTCGTATCATAAATGTATGTGAGATCTGTAACGTCAGATAATAATAATCTCATCATTTCGTCTTCCATTAATTTATATACAACTTTTGATATTTCCAATTCAATAGTCCTCCAAATCTCATTAAGTTTCAATAACTATCGAGAACAACCAGGAATATTTCTTTTTTTTATTTATAACACCACTATTAAAAACAAAGAAATCAAAGCGCTGAACAGTAAGATAAAACTCATACATTCCTTCCTTTTACAATTTAATTTGGACAAGCAATGGTTCTATTACAATAAACATCCTTACAGTACAGTTATCAAAATATATGCCATGATACTGCAAATAATTTGTTTATTATTAATAACCATTGTGAACTTAATAACGCATAAGCAGCATGAATAATACAGTGAAGACTATCGATATTGATCTTTTTTTGTTTAAAATATTAACAATTGAGCGTTGGTACTTGATGCTTTGAATGAGCCGAAGCGATAAATGATATATGAAAGACAATGTTGGCTATGAGAAAGAGAAATGAACTACACAAGAGAAATGAAAAACATGTAACAACGACACATATATGTGTCAGCGCAAAAGTGTGACATGACACATTGTGTGATGGAAAGGAATGTATAAAAAACGGGTGATATATGATATGGCGGGAAAGGATTACCGTGTATTATGTACTCTGCATCTTGATTTTGAATTCTTTAATTTTTCGATATATTGTTCGCCTGCTCATACCTAATAGGCGGGCTGCCCTGGCTTTGTTCCACGATGTCTTTTCCAGTGCATGAAGGATCGCATGAAGTTCGTCAACTCCCGGTTCTCCTAAAGCAGGAATTTTAGTTCCTGTAAGATCTTTAAAAGCAAGCGGCAAACAATCAATGGTAATGGTATTTTGCCGGCAAAGGATAAAGGCGTGTTCCAGGGTATGTTCGAGTTCCCGAACATTGCCAGGCCAGGAACAATCCATAAATATTTTTTGTACATCAGTAGAGACAGCAACAATTTCCTTATTTAACTTTTTGTTAAACTTATTCAGAAAATGATTTAATAATAAAGGAATATCTTCTTTTCTTTCTCTTAGCGGCGGCATGATTAGTTCGACAACCTTCAGGCGATAGTAAAGGTCTTCACGAAAATCGCCGCGCCTTACCTTCTCCCGAAGACTCTGATTTGTAGCAGCAACAATTCTAACGTCAACTTTGATAGGAGTCGAATCTCCCACCCTTTCAAATTCTTTTTCCTGTACCACCCTCAACAATTGTAGTTGCGTCCTTGGAGATATATCGCCAATTTCATCCAAAAATATAGTTCCTCCATTTGCCCTTTGAAATCTGCCGATTCTATCCTGAATAGCGCCTGAAAAAGCGCCTTTAACATGTCCAAAGAGTTCACTTTCAAGCAGATTTTCCGATAACGCCGAGCAATTTACTTTAACGAGAGGTTTATGGCATCGTCCCCCTTTGGAATGCAATGCCTCCGCAATCAATTCTTTACCTGTGCCGGTTTCGCCAGTAATCAGGACCGTGGTCTCAACGTCGGCTAAATTATCAATGAGAGAATAAATAGCCTGCATTTTTTCACTTTTCCCAATGATATTATGGAATTGCTGGCGTTCCCTCAGATCTTGTTCGAGATTTGCTAAACGCGTTTCATCTCTTACCACGAGGATAACGCCTGAGAATGTATTTTTACTGTCCTGATAAATTTCACATTGTTCGTTTTTAGCAGAAAAGGAATTTGCTGGTTTAGATATTTTACTCAATAACGGATGTGAAGTGATATTTACAACCTGTTGTGGACGCTGTTTGTGCTGGCATTCAAGACGATATACCTCAACAGGCTGTTTTTTATTAATAGTTTCTTCAAGTACATCAAGACATTTTCCATTGCAATATTTAGCAGTGGAATTAAATGCCTTTCCAATAGAATCATGAGACAAATTACAAATGGTTTTGGCCGCATCATTAATCTCAAGCAGGCATAATTCTTTATCCACCGCGATGATTGCATCTTTTACACTCCTGAAAATAGCCTCAAGGTTAGAGCGATACCGCTCCTTCTCGTCAACCAGCGCCTTATGTTGTAAGGCTATCTTAGTAATACGCAAAAGCGTATCCTGCTTTATAGGTTTGGGAATGTAATCAAAGGCGCCTAACCGAAGCGCTTCCGAAGCAGAATCTATATTAGGGTCTCCCGTAATCATAACAACGGGACATCGGAGATTTCTTTCTTTAGTTTTTCTTAAAACATCAATTCCTGTCTTTCCCTCTAAGAGAATATCTGCAAATATCAAATCGAGTTCCGTCGCGCCAATTGCAGACAAGGCTTCCTGGTAATCCCTTGCAGTTAATACCTCATACCCTTCGTCTAAAAGAAAGCTTTCGAAGGTATACCTGATACTTTCTTCATCGTCAATTACAAGAATTTTTGATTCCATATTTCTACCCAATAATCAAATATTTAAGGTCTTCCGAAAATACGTTATTAAAATCTATGTTAAATTATATCAAATTTTATACCAAATAATTTTATCAGATAATCCTTTTAAAGCTAAACGCAATTTTTAGTGTGTATGAGTTTTGTGTTTTATTATTCTATTGGGGTTTTGACATAGCAGGCAAAATAACCGCAACTTTAGTAAACTTCCCCTCAGTACTATCAATAATAAGTTTACCGCCATGATCGCTAATAATGCCGTGACTGATACTCAAACCCAGACCTGTTCCCTTCCCGACGGGTTTTGTTGTAAAAAATGGGTTCATTATTCTATTCATTATATCAGCAGGTATACCTATCCCACGATCATAAAATATAACCCTCACGTAGAGACAATTATCAATTACTATTTTTTCGCCAAGAATTTCAAGGATCTTGTCATCATGTGCTTCCAGGTATTTTTGATTCAAGGCGTACCGTGCGTTGCTCACAATATTCAAAAATACCTGTTGAATCTGATGAGGATTTGCAATTATCTTTGGCAGTTTAGGCGGGGCATTCAATTTTAGTATGATACCGTCTTTACGCATCTGTGCCTCTGTCAGAGTAAGTGTGTCGGAAAGTATTTCATGAATATAAACGGGACTTTTTTTGTCTTTCCGATCATCCGCCCGGGCAAAAGAAAGCAAGCTTCTGACTATGACGGCGATTCTTTCCCCTTCTCTTATAATTCTTTTGGCAAGGTCGTTTTCTCTGCTCCCTTTGATGCTCTTGTTGGCTATTATCTGCGAGTAGTTGATAATTCCGGTAATGGGATTATTGATTTCATGCGCTACGCCAGCCGCCATTTCACCCAATGATACGAGGTGTCTGCTCCGCACGGCCTCAACCTGCATGGCAATTTTTTCCGTAATGTCCCAGAAAATACCCAATATGCCAATTATATTACCATTCTCGTCTTTCAAAGGTGTTTTAATGGTTTGTACCATAAATTCTCTGCCATCTTGAATATATTTCTCTTCAAAGTCTTCCGTTTTTCCTGACTCCATGATTCTCTTGTCATCGGACCTATATTTATTGGCTAATATTTTCGGATAAAAGTCATAATCGGTTTTTCCGAGGATTTCTTCTGGTTTGATTTTTAAATCCCTTGCATAATTTTCATTACAGGACACATACATTGAGTCCCTGTCCTTATGAAATATTCTCTGTGGGAGATTTTCCAGTAGCCTTCTGTATCTGTTTTCGCTCACGCGTAGCGCCTCTTCTGCGCACTTGCGGTCAATTCCAAGCGCAATTATGTCTGCTGAGGAAGCCAATGCCCTCTGGACGAACTCAGTGAGCGGTTTGCGTGAAAACATGGCAACAACTCCCACTAAATGTTCTTTGATAATCAATGGATAGCCGGCGAAGGCAATTATACCTTCCCGTTTCGCCCAGTCCTTGTCACTAACGTCTGGATCACTGACGAGATTATTCGTCAGGCGAGGTATGCGCTCCTGAGCAATAATGCCGATTTTAAATTTGCCAACAGGTATACGGCTATGTGAACCGTCGATATGGGTATACATTCCAGCGCTGGCTTGAAGTTCCAGTACGTTCTCTTTTTCATTGAGCGTCCAGATACGTGCAAACGCAGCATCAAGATTATGGACAATGGCCTCAGTGCATTGTCGGAGGATTTCATGCGTAGTGTTCCCTTCGTTGATAGCAATACCTATGTCTTTTACAAACGACATTAAACGTAATCGTTCTACCAGTGCTTTTTTTCGCTTTTGTTCTGTAATATCGTTTCCAAAGGAAATTATTCCAATAATTCTCCCTTGATCCCGCACTTCGGTGTTCTGCCAGGAGATGTATCTCCTTTTACCAGACTTTGTAATAATGGGATTTTCGTATGTAGTTTGCAATTGTTCACCATTCTGCCATCTATGAAAAGTTTGCCAAACATACGGGAATATGTCCTTCGGTGTAATGATATCAAACCAATTTTTCCCTAATATCTCTGCCTTCTTGTATCCCGTAATGTCTTCAGCCGTTTTGTTAAATACCCGAATATTTCCATTAATATCCAGTCCCATAACTATCACATTCGCTGTTTCAATAAGATTTTCAGCATACTCCTTTGCCTGACGCAAGGCATCGGTCATTCGCTTGTGTTCTGTAATATCCGCTATTATACCGACGACACCAACAACCTCACCTTTGGTATCGCACAGTGGAGCCGTTGAAATACTTATATCTATTGATGAACTGTCTCGCTTCTTTCCCAATACCTCCCTATCCATAAATGACTCACCTCTAAGCACACGATCAAGCAATGCGCGAAACTCATCCTGTTCGCCTTCGGGTATAATAGGAAGAAATTTTCCGAGTACCTCTTCTTCAGCCCAGCCAAAAATATGCTCGGCAGAAGGATTCCACATCTTTACGTTCCCGTATGGATCGAAAACAGTTATGGCTAATGGAGAAGCGAGAATCATAGCACGAAGGGTCTGATTCGTTTTTCGCAACATCTCTTCCATTCGTTTTCTTTCTGTGATATCTCTTGCCGTGCCAATAACGCCAATGATGTTTCCAGCCTCGTCCCTTAAGGGAAGATTTTTATATTCGCATAATACCCCTGTATCCTTGAAATAAAGTTCGTAAAGAGGACTTTCGCCTTTTAATGTTTTTGAGTATGCATCAGTTGCTATTTTCAGATTTTCTTCATCGAAAAGAGGAGCAAAAGATTTTCCAATGAATTCTTCCCTCTTGCGGCCTGTAAGTTTATCAAACATATTATTTACAAATAATATATTTCCTTCTATATCGCAAATATACGGAAGATCGGTTATTTCTGAAATTAGTATTTCATATTTCTTTAATTCAGCCTTCGCCTTTTTATGTTCAGCGATCTCTTCTTTCAGAAGCTCATTGGCTTTCAAAAGTTCGAGCGTCCGGTCCATAACACGTATTTCCAGCTTGTCGTGCGCCTTTTGCAACATCTCCCACGCCCGTTTATGCTCTAAGGCATTCACAAATATTTCCCCTACCATTTTAAGGAGCGCCATGTCTTCTTCTGTCCATTTATTTTCGGTTCGTACCGAATCGAATCCCAAAAATCCGACAAGCGACCCGCCATATACCATCGGAACGATTACAAACGACTGCACGGACTGAGACACTTGGAGTTCTTTTTCCGCCCTTGCACTCTCAGGCATATCCGCCACCCGCGGGACATGAATGCTTTCGAATCGCTCCAGTCTCTCAATTCCCCACTGGAAACGATCTACCGATAGCCCTTTAAGCTTATCAATCTGCGGTACAATCCCTTCCGCACACCACTCATGCGTATTATCCATCTTCTTTCTTTCAGCGTCTGAGTACTGAAACACATAACTGCGATCAACTACGGCAAACTCCCCGATTATCTTCAGGGCACGACTTATCCCCGCATCAACTTCATAGGGCGCAAGATTAATGAAATTCGATGATATGGTCGCTATCAACTCTTCTATCTTAAGCCGATACTGTAATAATTCCTCCGTATGCTTATGCCCGACAATTTCCTGCTTCAAATCTGCATACGACTTCTCCAGCGACTTCGTCATCTGATTGAAATTCATGGATAACTGCCCAATCTCGTCCTGAGAACGAATGTCTACCGTACGGCTGAGATTTCCCCTGGCAATATCCAGAGTAATACTTGCCAACTGCTTGATAGGTGAAACAATATGTCTGGTAAGAAAGAAGGTAATGACTACCCCACCAACAATGATGCCAAAGCCCAGCGGGATAATGCCGTATAATATGACCTCGTGTATCTTTTCGTTTAATTTGTGTGTGGACAAGCCAATTTGCACAGACCCCAGTACCCTGTGCTTTGTTTCTGCAAGAATCTTGTCCTCAGCTAAAATCTGGGTGGCAAATGCCTCCTCTGAGAATGCCTGCTTCTCAAAGACCGGCGCCGAAAAGTCATAAAATACTTCTCCTGAAGATGAAATTATGCGATTGATACGTGGCGTATCCGAACTTTCGGAGTCTTTTCTGGCAGGAATCTCATTCAATTGAATGCCGCACCACGCTGCCTTCTCTTCAACCATAACCGCTTGAGTGTTTGCTATTCGCCAGTACCCTATTTCCTTGTCTCTGTCAAATGCCTGCACCCTTTTAACAGGAGTTCCTAAAAATGCCGGCTGTGCATGATCAAGGGCAAGCTCGACCTCATTGTCCTGGGCAAGTAATATAACAAGGGATGTGCCTAATTTCTTGAATACTGTCTCCTGTGCATTTTCCGTATGGATGAAAAAGAATAGACAACTAAGTATGTCGATAACGGTTATCAACAGACAAATCAAAACAATAAGCCTTGTGCGAATACTAATCATATAATTTCAAAATGCATTTAATGTCTTACATTGTAAAACTTCTTTTAGCAAGTTTTTTAAGTGACGGGTGACAGGTGACGCGGAAAACGTCACCCGCCACTTGCCACTCGTCGCTTTTACTCACTTTGGTTGCGCTACCGGATATAACACTACGTCAGGCCTTGACCGAAGGGGTGACATATCTACCTTAATTATTCCTGCCGTCTGGGTGTTTACTGTTATCTTCAATTTGTCAGGCTGTTTGACGCCTAATGAAATAACCGTAGGACTGCTTAACAGCGTCTGTGCCATCTGTGCCGCCTGAAGGCCCGTCTGCCTGTAATCCGGCGATATGGAAACCAGCGCCCCTGCCTTCACTATGGCGCTTGAAGTACAAAATACCGGCAGGCGGTGTTTCAGACTCATCTTCAGGATAATTTCCAGGGATTCTTTTGTAACTACCGTGCCGTCAGGTATTATCCAAAATGCATCAATTTTGCCAATCATGCTATTCAGCGCAGACGCAACCTCACCTTCCGATGCAACCTCTGCCTTGAGGAGATTGAAATCGGATTTTTGCCCAATGGGGACTGCTTCTGAGACAATACTTCCGGTTTCCATTGGATCATAAATAACTCCAATTCTCTTTTTTTCACCAAGAAATTCCTTGAGAATAGTAAATTGATCCTCAGCCGACACCTCTGAAGAAATACCCGTCATATTAGCGCCTGCTAAATTAAAACGCTTGTAATTTATAACCATACAAAAGAGGATAGGGACATCCGGAAATTGCTCTTTTATGAGGGCTGTGGCGAGTACACCGACGGAGAAGATAAGGTCTGGTCTGAGTTTGTTGTCCTTAATATTTTTTATGACACTTTTACCTTCGTCTATGTCTCCTTTCATGTCATAGATTGCCTTTATAGAGATGCCTTTATCCCTGCATCCTTCTTCAAACCCCTTAATTGCTTCGCTATAAGCGGCAATTGTCTGACTTTGTATAACAATGGCTGTATGGCCCCCGGCAAACACGGAAGCATCAGGAAATGAGGCCTGGAAAACAAAGGTGAGGATAAAACAAAATACTACGGCCTTAAAAAGATTACTGAGAGGTGTATGGGGATATGCACAGATTATTGTTATTACACAGATATTTGTCATTCGCTAAAACTGGTAGCTTAGTCCAATAAAAAACGTCCTTCCCGGCCTGGGAAGGTCTTCCGGTATGGAAGTCGGCCCCGGATCACTGTAGTCCTTGTCCAGCAGATTATATACCGTTCCCTGCACCTCCATGGTTTTGAAGAATTCCTTTCCAATGACCGAAAGGTTTAACAATGCATATGCGGGCAGGTTGCCTCTTGTATCGCCCTCTTCCCGGAACCGCTTCCCGCTTACAAAGGTGTTCAGATTTGTGTTAATGTATTTCCAATAGTGTACGTTCACCCCAAAATTACCCTTGTGATTCGACACAAATGGCAGGTCATCCCCATCGTCGTCTTCCGTGTTCTGGAAGGTGTAGTTCATAAAAACGTAATTACCTTTTGCTATGTCTATCTTAGTCTCCATCTCTACACCCTGAACATGGGCATCTCCAAAGTTTTCATAACTTAAAATCCTCTTTGTATCTTCAAATGTACTTCGTAAGACAATAAGGTCTTTTATATCATTAAAGAAATAATTTACGCTGCTTGTAACGTATTTATTAAACCGGTAACTTAACCCCGCTTCATATGACCTGACAGTTTCCGGATCTAAATCCTCATTTCCGCGAATAATGGAATTCCTTTGGTAAATAGCATGCATTTCTGCGAAACTAGGCGCACGGAAGGCTTCGCCATAAAGGAACTTTAGCGATGCATTCTTCATAAATGCCCATGTTAGGCCCGACCGTGGATTAGTTGTGCCGCCAAAATCACTATACTGATCATGCCTTACCCCAAGAGTAAGATTTAAGGTGTCGGTAATATCCCATGTATCCTGCAGGTAAGCCGACCAAATATTTCTTGTGGCTTTGCCTATCTGTGGATAAGAGTCAGAGAAGTCCTGAATAGAGTCCAGCGGTTCCAACGTAAGGGGATCGACGTTGCAGAGAAAGTGAACGTTGGTTTGTTTTATATAACGATATTCTAAGCCGAGGGTTAATGTATTTCCGTCAAACAGTTCATAATCAAATGGAATTTCTGTACCGAGAACCCTTTCAATTAGCTTACTATTTACGATATGTCCGTCTGGATAAGTATAATAAGTATCTGCTACACCATCTCCATCAGTATCGGAAGATACAGTTGCACCCTCCGGTAACGATTCTGCATAAATGTTTCTATCGAATTGGTCATAATAAATCCTCGGTTTTAAGGTAAACCTTTCTTCAAAGGTCTTTTTATATCCCGCTTCACCAAAAACGTAGTTATTTTCCACATCAGATTCGTCATTTAAGGCGTATTGTGGACCAATAAAAGGGCCGGCATTTTTATTAATATATAGCCCCTCGATATAGAAATCCTTGTAAGTGCCTTTAAGGTTCAGGTCGAACTCTTGTCTGCCGTCATGCACCTTGCCGGGCGCTTGTGAAGCTTTAGAATACCCAAGCGAAGAAAGAGAATTATCAACTATGGTTTGACTGTCACTCTCAACAACACCGGCAAAACCATTGGTCTGCCTGTAACGCACCATCCCGGAGACGCCTACCTCCCCATGCGTCTCTCCAAATATGATATTTTCTTCGTATGTGTCAAAACTTCCATAACCACTGCTTACCCTTACACCGTCAATATCCTTTGCGTCTTTGGTAATGATATTGATAACTCCCAAAAACGCATTTTCGCCGTACATGGCGGAACCCGGACCACGGATAATTTCTATCCTTTTTATACCTTCCACGGGAAAATCATCGAAGTTAACAAATGCCCCGCCCCTTAACGGGTTATTTACCAGGTGTCCGTTGAGCATTACCCGCACCTTGTTGTCACCTGCAAAGCCCCGTACGGCCGGGATTGTGTCTCCCAATGCCCCCGTTTTTAAAATCTCGAATCCAGGCACAGTTCTTAATATTTCCGCAAAGGTACGGTAACCCAGATGCTTGATTTCTTCATCGGTAATTACGGTAACAATGCTTGGCGCCTTGCTGATCTGTATTTCATGCCGTGTCGCTATGGTTACTTCCTCGTCAACGCCAAACCATACTGCTTCAGTCGAGATTCCCTTTATGACGGCAGCGTTCATATCGGAGGTGTTTTTCTCATTATTATTTGAAGAGGTATCGGTTTGAAGCGGCGGTTCCCCGATCGAAGGCGAAGATGCGCCTGTGTCTTCAGCAAAGGTTGTAAGGGTAAAAAAGATTAGTGAAAAACTTATGGATAAGAAGGATATGCTCTTCCAAAATTTCATGTTACTATTCTATTTTCTTGTCTCTTTCATTCTATCTTCTCTTTCTATTACCTCTTTGGCCAGATTCGTATAATCTACGGCGCCAGAACTGTCGGGGGCATACAGGGTAATAGGCTTTCCGGAAATAGGACATTCCGCCAGGCGTGTATTTTCCTTGATAATCGTATCAAAGACCTTGTCTTTAAAACGCTCTTTGATCTGGTTAAATACCTCGTTGCTGAGATTTGTCCGGCCGTCGAACCGGCAGGCAACAATACCGGTTACTTCCAGGCTGTGGTTCAACCTCTCTTTTACCACCTGTACGGTATTCATCAGGGTTACAAGACCATTTAATGCCAATACCTTTGTTTCCAAAGGAATGAAGACCTCCTTGACAAAGGTTAAAGCGTTAATGGTAATCAGCCCCAATGAAGGCGGACAATCCAGCATAATATAGTCGTAGTTGTTTACTACGGCAGACATGCGCTTTCGCAGGATGAGGTCTCGTCCCTTTTCATGGGCCAGGATTCTTTCCACTCCAGCCAATGCGACATTAGATGGGGCCAGGGTCATATTCTCAACGCATGTCTTTGTCAAAATCTCTTCAAAATAGACTTCCTCCAAAAACACATTGTACATGGAGCGTTCGAGATTATGGATATCCAGACCCAGCCATGAGCTCAGATTCCCCTGGGGGTCTAAATCAACCAGGAGCACCTTCTTGCCCATCTGTGCAAGACAGGCGCCCAGGTTTACGGTGGTCGTTGTTTTGGCAACGCCGCCTTTTTGATTTGTTAGTGCAATACTTCGCATATATTAAATCAGGCTGCATTTGGCAGCCTTCTCATTAGCGTAACCGTCTTGGTTGCGCGGGTATTAAACTTAGTCAATCCCCCTGGTTTTCTAAGGGGGATTTAGGGGGTTGTGTTTACCTTTTCAAATTTGTCTATCCAGTTTTCAATCACCTGCACTACCGCATGCATATCTTTTTTGACATCCAGATCGTAAAATCGTAATATTGATAAACCCAATGACTCTAATTTCTGCTGCCTAATTTGATCGCTCGTGGACTTGTTGTTATGGCTTATACCATCAATTTCAATCACTAATTTTAACTTACTGCAAAAGAAATCGAAAATATAATTATCTATCGGTTTTTGCCGCATAAACTGATAACATTTTAGTTTTTTACCTTTCAATATATTCCAGAGTAAGACCTCAGACAAAGTACTTTTCTGTCTGAGTACTTTTGAGAGAGCTTTTAGTTTTGGGTTGTAGTAAATTTTCATATTAAGAATGTTCACAACCCCCCAGCCCCCTTTTCTAAGGGGGATTTTTATGCGCTATCTCCCAAAAAAACGCGCATAAAAAAATGAAATTTCCTACACAATTAACTTACTTCATGTGTTTTTCAAAGGATTCTACGTCCTTACTGTTTCCCACTACGACAAGGATATCCCCCTCTTGAATCTTATAATCGGACGTAGGCAAAACCTTCACTTCTTTTCCTACGGTTTCACCCGTCTTTTCTCCTACTTCAAATACCATTCTTTTTACAATTATGACATTGATTCCGTATCTTGACTTTAAATCCAATTCATTAATGGTGCGTCCGATACTTTCGCTTTTTGCCTCAATCTCTGCAAGGGTATAATCTGCGCCTAATTCAATATATTCCAGCACGCCCGGAGAAAGTACGCTATTGGCCACGCGAATGCCCATATCTTCTTCAGGATATACGACACGGCTAGCCCCCACCATCTTTAATATCTGGGCGTGAAGAGGGGTACATGCACGCGCAACAATTTCCTTAATATTGAGATTTTTGAGCAGCGCCGTTGTTAGAATACTCGATTCGATGTCCTCTCCCATGCTTACTACTGCCACGTCCACATCCTTTATACCACTGGCGACAAGCGATTGCTCTTCGGTGCTATCTATCTGAACGGCCTTTGTAACAATGTCGCTTACCCTGCTTACTAATTCCGGGTCGCTGTCAATCGCAATAACAGGGGCGCCTTTTTTGGCAAGTGTCTCAGCCACCTTACGACCAAACCTTCCCAATCCAATTACGGCAAATTGTCTCATATTGCAAGTCCTGAATGTTTAAAATATAAGTAAAAAATAGCAAAATAGCCTGAAATAAGCAAAACAAAAACAGCCGGTAGAGACAGGTTTTAAACCTGTCTCTACAATGATTCGGCCGAAATGATAATAAATATAGGTTTCCGCCAGCCACTGAATATTTATCATCCAACCAATATCCCCCCTTCCGGATATTTAACCGGTACAAGCCTGCATTTGCCCCTGATGGAAAATCCTATGGCGAGCGGGCCTACCCTGCCAATGAGCATCGTGATAACAAGAACAATCTTACCTGTCACGCTTAACGCAGGTGTGATACCGGTCGAAAGCCCGACTGTTCCAAATGCAGAGACGATTTCAAATACTATATCCATAAAAGCGGCCTTTTCAGTTACCGACAAAATAAGGATATCCAATGCGATGAGGAGTATGGCAATGGTACAGATAGCAAACGCCTTGTCTTTGGCCCTGGGAGATATATGTCTGTTAAACAATATTAATTCATCCTTCATGGATATTACAGAAATAACAGACGAAATCAATAATCCAAATGTGGTGGTTTTAACGCCTCCTCCCGTGCCGCCCGGAGAAGCCCCAATATACATCAACATAACCATTGTGGCTAATCCCAAGGTTTTCACCGTCCCTGTATCCAAAGTATTGAAACCAGTTGTGGTGGATGCTGAAATAGCCTGAAATGTAGCTGTCAGAAATCTATCTTTAAATGAAAGTAACGGTGTATTCCATTCAGACAGACATATCAGTAATGCGCCTGCGATTATAAGTATCGGAAGCATGACCAATACCAGTTTTGTATGAGTCAGAAGTTTTTTTGGGGGTTCATCCTCACGTTTTTTCCGGGACATCATATTAAACACATCATAGATGACAAAGAACCCGACACTTCCAACAATACAAAGTATGCTGATTATCACGTTTATAACAATACTGTCGCGATATGCGCTCATGTTGTCAGAAAATAAGCTGAAACCTGCGGTACAAAACGCAGAGACGGAATGAAATATTCCCAGATAAACTGCGTGTTTTACCGGAAATTCTCTCATCCAATACAGACTTAAGGCGATTGCCCCCAGGAATTCAAAGAGAAAAGTAATGAAAATGATTGCTTTACTAAAATGCGAAACTTCTTCATAAGGGGGAGTACTCAAAGATTCTTCAAGGATCAGTTTTCCACCAAGAGACAATTTGCCGCCAAGCTGTAACACAATCATAACAACAAAAATCATATAGCCTAACCCGCCGATCTGAATCAATACGAGGATGACGATCTGTCCGAAAAGGGTATAAAAACTGCCAATATCAACGACCGTTAATCCGGTGGTGGAAATAGCGGAAGCAGCCACAAACAGGGCATCAATGAAAGATTGTGAATCGCCGCTGGTAGAAGCAATAGGAAGTGATAATAGAAAAGCGCCTGCAAAAATGATAAAAATAAAACCGAGAAGGAGAAATCGGTGCGGGGTCAATGAATAGAACATGGCTATTTCTGTAAAAATCTCATTGTCGTGCTTACTTTTTAGTAATTACCGTTCCAGACAGGTGTCTCTTCCTGAGAAAGTCATTGACACTATTTTGCACGTCTGATATATTAAATCATAATTATTTCATATTATTACTTTGTATTGAATAAATTACAAGATGTTTTCACGCATGTTATTTTATAAAATGCCACAGCAGGCCTATGGTAAACGTAAGGAATTTCCTCTATGGAGCGGATAAGGCAAGAAAATACCGTCAAAGAGGTGGTTGAAAAATATCCTGTCACCCGCCGCATCTTTGAGACCTATGGCATCATGTGCGGCAGTAATGTCCTCCCCGATAAACCCCTTTCCTTCTTTGCCAGGATGCATAATGTCAATCCCTCCCAACTGATTGACGACCTTCAAAAACTTATCAATGGAAAAGTTGACTCAACCAGTGAAGTTGCCATTACCAAACCGCAAACCGAACATGTGTATGAAATTTTTGTCAAAACCGCCATTATCATAGTGCTTTCAACCGGGTGCCTCTATGGGGCATCCCTACTGGCCTACACGGCGTTTCGAAATTCCCTTTCTTCTGCAGCCTGGATACTTACAGAAACACACGGAGATACGCAGGTATACGGATGGGTTGGCTTGTTTATCATGGGGATTTCATATTTTGCATTACCCAAATTCTGGAATTCCATGCTCTATAGCTCACCGCTGGCATACAAATCCTTCTTCCTGATGGTAGCGGGTATTTTCCTCTCCTTTGTTTTTAAGACAATTGCGTATTACTCGGGGTTTTTCTTCTTAAAAATTCCCGCCCTGATTGGTTGTATTTTCCAGGTTGCATCGATAGCCATTTTCATGTATGTCATTTGCAGGACGTATTTTTCGTCGGGAAAAGAGAAGTATGAAGTTTACGAAGGGTTTATCTTGTCCAGTTATCTCTGGTTTATCCTTCAGGCAATTGTTTTTGTCGCCTTATATTTCCATTTTACCGTTGTGGGAAACACAAACATCCCGGAAGTCTTTAGGGGCCCTATCCGGCATATACAGATTGTGGGGTTTGCCTGCATGGTCATTATTGGAATATTTACAAAGACGCTGCCGATTTTCCTGGGCATACAGGAACCAAACAAAAAAATAAGCGCATACGTCCTTTACATATTAAATATTTCCATCGCTTTAAGAATACTATCCGGGTTTTACCGGGAGTATACCCATAATTTATACGGTTTTTTCAATGCGGTTTATTTAATATCCGGGATTCTGGAGACCATTGGGGTATTTTTATTCATATATAATTTGAATTTGTTCGACAGTAAAAAGGCCGTCAAAAACAACCCTAACTTACCCACCGGATTTAGAAAATATATCAAAGCAGCGCTTATATGGCTGTTTGTTTCAGAAAGCGCCCTGCTGAGTTTTACTATTTATGAAACAATGTCGGGGGAACGGACTTCTCACGCCTTGTTTGGCGCATACAGGCACGCCATCTTTATCGGATTTATCAGCATGATGATACTGGGATGCGCCTCCAAGATGATTCCCCTGAGTAAAGGGGTAAAATTATGCAGTACGAAACTCCTCAACGCAACATTCGTGCTTATTAACGTCGGGTGTTTATTCAGGGTTGTCGCACAACCGGTTTCCGAGCACCTGTATCCGCAATTTTATACCTTTATGGGCATCAGCGGCTTTATTGAGTATGCCGCCATGTTCTGCTTTGGCGTCAATGCCTGGAAGACGATGCGGCTTGACGTGGAAGAAGAGGCTACCGAACAAATTACCGTTGCAACACCCAGTACAAACGTCTACCAGCTAATCAAACAATATCCGCAAACCCTCGATATCCTGATTGGCTTCGGATTCAAACAATTGAAGAACCCCATACTCAGAAATACACTCGCAAGGACGATCAGCCTGGGGCAGGCAGTGCAAATCAATCCTGTTAACCTTGAGGACTTATTGAAAGAATTAAATAATGCAATAAGGACGTGTGTTGGATTAAAGGTTGCCTGAAGGTTGCTCTGCTAAAACAGAAGTCAGGAGCGCTGGCCTTCTGCCAACATACTTAAATATTCGGGAATTTCAAACAAACGCGCCTCCCCCTTGATCCCACTCACTGAGGGGACAACCATCTGTCTCCCGCTGGCGGGGGTGAAGGGGGTGGACATCAAACCGGAATTGCCGTTACCGCTTCATTTTCAAGAATACTTCCGCCACCTTTGGATCGAAGTGTATGCCTGCATTTGAACGGATATATTCGAGCGCTTTTTCTTTTGCCCAACCCTTTCTGTATGGACGGTCGAATATCATGGCATCCCACACATCCACCACTGCAAAGATGCGTGCGGCCATCGGGATGTCCTTACCCCTGAGTCCGCGCGGATAGCCCGTGCCGTCCCATTTCTCGTGGTGGCAATAAGGGATGTCAATTGCCGGTCTCAAATTAACAATGGGCCAGAGCAGTTCGTAAGCAAAGACCGGATGTTTGCGCATAATCGCCCACTCCTTATCTGTAAGCGGCACCGGCTTGAGCAGTATGCGGTCAGGTATGCCCATCTTGCCAATATCGTGGAGCAACGCCCCGCGACGGATATGGGCGAGTTCCTCTTTCCCGATGCCCATAGCTTCGGCCACTTTCACGGTCACGTCTGTCACGCGACGGGAATGTCCTTCGGTCTCCTTGTCGCGTAAATCGAGGGCGCGCGACCACCCCTCGATCGTCCTGTCATACGCCGCCATCAGTTCTATATTGGCGTGTCGTAGCTCATCAAAGAGCATTGCATCATCAATAACAACCGCAGCCTGTGTTGCAAGAATATCTAAAAAATTTAACCAGTCCTGATCAGGGTGGAATGGAATACGGTGTACAAGTTCAAGCACCCCATTTACATACCCTTTGGCAGCGAGCGGCATGGCGTAATACGACACATAGCCCTCGCCGGACAGAATTCTGGCGCGGTTACAGGCATCCTTCACTTCGCACAAATCCGGGATATTGATGAGATGGCGCTCGCTCACGGCGCGTCCGAGCATTTCGTCACCGAGAAATACATGAGGAGTTTTAATAGCATCTGATAAAAAGCCGCGGCACGTTACGTATTCAAGCGCCTGCATGTGTTTGTTAAAAATGTATACGTCTGCAGCATCCACGTTTAACAACGTAATAACCTTTTCAAGGAATATATTCAGTGAAAGGCGCAGATCAAAACTGCCTGTTATTGCCATATCAACCTCGTGTAAGGCCGAAATACGCTGGAATTGAATCTTTGTTTGCTCTTCGGACTGTTTACGTTTAATAAACAAACCAATTTGCCTGCCAATGGCAGTCATCATATTGAGCAGGTCATTGTCAGGCTGTCTTGTCGTACGACTCAAAAAGTCTATAACGCCAATGACTTCTCTATTGTCTTCTACAGGGAAACAAAATGCGCCACGCAGTCCTTCTTTTACTGCTGCTTCTGCCCTTGGAAAACCAGCGTCTTGTGTGATATTGACAACCCAGACAGGCTTGCCGCTTTGCCAGACACGGCCGGGTAGTCCGATACCCGGCGCAAATGTGGTCTTGCGGGTAATTGCCTCAAATCCGGGCAACTCAATCGTTGGAGCATGCCAGGATTTGGCGAGACACAATACCCCTTTCTGCTTATCAGCCAGCCACAGTTCTCCAACATCCCATGCCAGACATTCACAAACAACCTCGATGATTTTTAGAGACGCTTCTTCAATTGTAGAAGATTCAACCAGTATTTGTGTCACCGCATGCTGGGCTTTTATTCTCTGTTCGTTCTGCATTTGTTCAGTCACGTCCCGAACGATTGCCATCCCCCCGATGATATTGTCCTTTGCATCGAATAGCGGAAAATGAGCGCTCTGAAAGAATCCATGCCTTCCTGTTTGTGGAACGTTATACGGCATTGCCTCTCTCACGCTTGGTTTGCCTTTTACGGCATTCCTGAATGCCACTTCCTCGCCAACTTCCTTCAAAAACGGAAATACCTCAAATGGTGATTTTCCCAACAACGCCTCTCTCTTCACGCCTGATATTTGTTCCATCGCCTTATTCCACAAAATATAGCGAATATCATTATCGTATGCGAGTATGCCATCCTGACTCGATTCAAATAATAAACGGAACTTCTCTTCATTCTCTTTCAGTCTGTCCGCCATCTGTTTAATTTCCGTAATGTCTTCCTTTATCGCCATGAAATGGGTGATGACTCCCTCGGTATTCCGCACAGGAGAGATGGTTGCAGATTCCCAGTATAATTCACCGTTCTTTTTCCAGTTATGAAATTCTCCCTGCCACATTCCACCTGAAATAATAGTATCCCACATGCGTTTATATTCTTCGGGCGGCATCTTGCCCGATTTCAAAATGCGCGGATTCTTTCCTATCACTTCTTCTTTTGAATAACCGGTAATCTGGGTAAATTTCGGATTGACATATTCAATATTACCGGCAGTATTAGTAATCATAATTACCGCAGGACTTTGCTCTATCGCATGCAAGAGTTTACGGATTTCCTCTTCTGCCTGTCTGCGGATGGCTTCCGCACGGTCAATATCATCCCCAACCGTTTTTGACACCCGAAGTACAAAAATACCCACAATGGATGCAAATACTACCGTGTACATTGCAATCACGAGGGCCGGATTGAAATTCAACTTCAGGATAAAAACGGCATCTACAAGGTTTTCAACCAAAATAGTTACAATTGTAGCGGGGAAAAAGACGCGCATCAGGCGTGCGCGCGTTGATGTGCCTGCAAAAGAGCGTACAGGCAAGCACCCCAATCCTGATTTTGCAATTATCGCGATACCCAGGCATACAAAGGCGGTTGCCGTTGTAATTGCCATTGGTATAGTATTACCGCCATAAAGAATAGGTGTCCCGTAAAGGTAGCCGAGTATTACCACTAATCCCGTGATTGTTGTTACTACGGCGAGGCACGATGCAATATCACGTGTAAGCCTTTGATGGGAGGGCAACGATAATAATAAGAGAGAAACACCTGCAAGCAGAAAATTTCCCGCTGTAATGGGAGACATGCAACCAACAGGAACTTTGCCTAATAAACCGGAGGTTTTTAGTATCAATTGGTCAATAGCAAGGTCGACATGGATAAAATATTGAAGGATCGTCAGTATACTCAACACGATGGTTAAAATTGCAGAAAATGTAGAAAACCATCGGGAGAAGCGAGAGAATGAAAGTGAAAATGTAAGGACAAGGACAGCAATTCCGAGTAAGATGAAGACAGCGGCGGTGTTCGGCGCCATGGGGATGTAATCCGGACGAACACGGGCTAACACTCGCAGTCCCGATAACCAGCCAGCGAATGTGAGCACACCCATGCCAATGGTTATTCCGCAACAGGTCCGGGAAATACGTACCGTATAATTATCGTTTCTCATACCAGATCCCTCAGGCAGAACTATAACTCGAGTTATTTCCCCTTAGAAACAAAGGGAGATAAAGGGGAGTTGTGAATAACTCTGTCATTATTACTTTGTCAGGATCGCCGGGCCGGCTTTCACCATATAGGTAATTCCCGATACCAGGGTGATAATGACGGTAAGCCAAAGCATAACAATGATTCCCTGTTTGACGGCTATGAGGTGCTGGAGATGGGCGAAGAATAACAAGATCAGGCTGATGGTGAATGACTGGACAAACATCTTTGCCTTGCCCCATATCGTCGCTCCGAATTCAATCCCCTTTGATTCCGAATAACTTCTCAGACTGTTGACGAGAAATTCTCTGGCTACGATTACGACGACCATCCATGATGGTATGATGTCATGGGCATGTCGTATGAGTAATATGAACCCGCCGCAGACGATGATCTTATCCACAAACGGGTCTGCAATACGCCCAAAATCCGTGAGAAGGCCTTTTTTCCGCGCCAGATAGCCATCCAGCCAATCAGTTGACCATGCCAGGCTAAACGCAATAAGCGCTATAGTGTACCAACGGTAGGATAAAAAAACAAAGAATACAATGGCCAGCAAGAGCCTCGACAGGGTTAAGCGATTGGGCAGATTGAATGCCGTATATTTTGATTGTAAAGGAATTTTCATATTAAGAATGTTCACAACCCCCCAGCCCCCTTTTCTAAGGGGGATTAACTTGAGAAACCAAACGAACTCATTTGGACCTCTTCCCGCTTTTTATAGACGTAGCCGTGAGGTCATATCCCACGGTACCCGTAATGACCATATTTTTAATGTCGCCCGCTTTCACATGATTTCCCTGGATAATAACCCTGCTGTCCACATCGGGAGCATCCCCGTATGTCCTGCCAAGCCAGCCGTTATTGCTTTCGTCTTTCTCGTCAATAATGGCAGAAATTGAAGTGCCCACGAGGTCTTTGTGTATTTTCAAAACAATTTCCTGCTGCGTCAGCATAACTTCTCTTAGGCGCTGTTCTTTGATTTTTTGGGGAATTTGTTTTTTGAAGGACGCCGCAGGCGTGTTATCTTCCTTAGAGTATGTAAACACCCCCAACCGTTCAAATTGAACTGCTTTTACAAATTTCAACAGCTCATCATAGTGTTCATCTGTTTCTCCCGGGAATCCCACAATAACGGACGTCCTTAAAAACAAGTTGGCGATATGACTTCGCAGATCATCAATCAGACTTTCCACATACGCATGGTTTACACTCCTCCCCATCTTTGCCAGAATTGTATCATTTATGTGTTGTATAGGCAGATCGATGTATTTGCAGATTTTTTCCTGCTGACCTATCACATGAATAAGTTCCGGGTAAAAATGCCTTGGATGGGTGTAAAGAATCCGTATCCATTCGATGCCTTTTATTTTCGAAAGTTTCTCTAATAATACGTGCAACTGCTGCTTCCCGTATAAATCCGTTCCATAAGAGGTCGTGTCCTGCGAAATGACATTGATTTCCTTTACGCCTTCACCGGCCATTATTATTGCTTCTTCCAGGATATTCTCGATTGTCCGGCTGTAAAACTTACCCCGTATGCCGGGGATGGAGCAATATGTACAATTATTATCGCAACCGTCTGAAATCCTGAGATAGGCATAATGCTTCGGAGTCAGTCTGATACGGTTACGCCAGTCATCATTACACTGTGCGGAATGGTCTTTCCCCCTTTTTTGACCCGAACCTGACAAATCGGTTAGTTTATCAAAATCCTTTAATCCGACCACATGGTCAATTTCAGGGACTTCTTTCCGTAGTTCTTGGGGATACCTTTGTGCCAGACAGCCTGTTACGATAAGTTTTTTGCACTGCGCATCGTCCTTTAATTTTGCCGCCTTTAAGATCGTATCGATGGACTCTTTCTTGGAATCGTCAATAAAACCGCAGGTGTTTACTATCAGGATTTCTGCATCTTCAGGATATTGGCAGATGGTGCTTCCGCTGTCTGCTACCCTGCCGAGTATTTCCTCTGCGTCTACCATTTGAATTAGTTTTATTTTTTACCCACTCCTCAATCCCCTCCCAAGAGGGGACTTCCATAATTCCCCTCTTGAAAGGGGCAGGGGTGTGTTTATCAATTGCATAGTTAAAAAAGTTTGAAAATTCCTTTACAGCGAGCATTTTAAGTGGCGAGTGTCAGGTAACACGCGACGAGAAAAACGCCACACGACACTTGTTACACGTCACCTTTGTTTATTTTGGTTGCGGCTTCGCTGCGTCAGGCGGTATCGTCCTGGCTCATGCGCGCCATCTGTGCATCCCATTCTTCCAGGGTCAGGAATACCTCTCTTGCCTGGCTTCCCTTATATTCTCCAACAATGCCGTCCTCAGCCATCAGGTCAATCAATTTTGCAGCGCGTGAATATCCAATCTCCAGTCGCCTCTGTATGAGGGACACAGACCCCCTCTGTGTCTCCAGCACGATCCTCACTGCTTCATTGTAAAGATTGTCTTTGGCTATATTCTCTCTTTCTGAAGCTCCCTTCCAGCTTTTCAATTCGGAGTTAAACTTTGGCGCTGCGCGTTTGCTGAGATATTCGACTACATTCTTTACCTCCTCATCGCTTACATAGGCCCCCTGAACCCTGACCAACTTCGATGTCCCCGGAGGCAGGAACAGCATATCACCGCTTCCCAATAACTTCTCCGCCCCGTTTTGATCCAGAATCGTCCTCGAATCAACCTTCGAAGCGACATAGAACGATATCCTTGAAGGCAAGTTCGATTTAATGAGTCCTGTAATTACATCAACCGAAGGCCGCTGAGTTGCAAGTATGAGGTGAATGCCAACTGCGCGGGATTTTTGTGAAAGCCGGATAACAGAACCCTCGACCTCTTTGGACGCCACCATCATCAGGTCAGCCAGTTCATCAACCACAACAACGATATGCGGCAAATAAAATTGCACATCGTCGAGATTGGCATCACCCTCTGGATTTAAACGTTTTCTGATTTCGGGCGTCCCCAGTCTGTTATAGGCATTTATGTGTTTCACGCCGACACTGGCAAGCAGGGCGTACCGTTCTTCCATCTTGTTTACCGCCCATTCCAGCACGGCTGCGGCTTTTTTCATGTCAGTCACTACAGGGCTTATCAAATGGGGAATTTCCCTGAATAATGCAAACTCGACCATTTTTGGGTCTACCAGGAGAAGCTGGACGTCTGTTGGGTGACGCAAAAAAAGAATACTCAAAATAATCGAATTGAGACAAACTGATTTGCCGGAACCTGTCGTTCCAGCTATGAGCAAGTGGGGCATTGACGCCAGATCCGATATGAGGGGATTACCAGCCGCATCTTTTCCGATCAGGAGTGGAATGGCCATTTTTTTCCGTACTTCATCGGACGATTCAAGCAACTCCCGCAGCATCACCGTTTTTCTTTTGGTATTTGGGACTTCCAATCCAATAGATGACTTGCCAGGCAAGGGGGCGACAACCCTTACACTCGGCGCCTTCAAGGCAATTGCCAGGTCATCGGAAAGGCTAACCACCTTCCCTACCTTCGTCCCAGGCGCTAATTCCAATTCATACATGGCGATAACAGGGCCTCTTTCAATCTCTACGACTTCTGCATTCACATTGAACTGTACGAGGGTGTTTTTTAGCACATGTGCGCGTTGTGTAATTTGATCCCAATCATCCGAATGCTGTTCAAATGCGGGTTTTTCCAGGAGATCAATCGGCGGCAGGTCATAATCACGTTTTTTTTGTTTAATAGTCTCAGTATAGATAGCCGGCTCTTCATCTTCCGGATATTGCTCACCATCAAATTGTTCCTGAGCATCTTTAAGTGCGCCCAAAGATACGGGCTGCTCATTCTCCATTTCTTTGGTAACATCCGTACCTATGTAATTATTAGTCGAAATGGTTGAATTATTCAATGTATTTGCTTTTGCATGATAACGCAGGCCGGCATCTTCATTTTCAGAATCTTGTGTTGTCGCAGGCTTTTCTTCTTTTGCCTTTGATACCTTGATAAAAGGAGAAACAGGAGTAACGTTCAGCAAGAGCATAATTGATATAAGCAGCCCTGACGCCAAAATAATTATCGTCCCTGTCAGATTGAAATATTCATATAACCTGGAGACAACTACGATTCCGAAAATTCCTCCCACATTGGCCGATAGAAGGGATTTATTAAATGCATAGCACCCAAGCGTCAATAAGGACGCAACCGAAAATAGCAATAAAACAGCCCCGATGATTTTTACCCAGAGATGTTCGATGCTATCCTTAAAGAGATACGACACCCCCAGCCAGCCCACAAGGACAATGATTAAATAAGAAGTCCTCCCTAAAGCTGCCAAAGTGTATCCTGCAATCTGTGCGCCTGCAATACCACAGAAATTGGTTACAGGGTTATTGACAGGATAATCAGCAAAAGGCGGGTCGTTGGAAGAATGGCTGAGAAAACTTAAAAAGATAAACAATGCAGAAGCTAACAGGATAATTGCGGTGATATAACGTATAAACCGTTTGATTCCCATAGTATTATAATTCTACAAACAATTCAGATACGGGGAGTGTAAATCCTGTAAAAATATCTTCTCCATTCAAGGTATCGTTACTCCGAAGAAGCTTATCGGGACGCGGCGAGTGATAAACCAAAACAACTTCTTCTTCAGGATTGATTACCCATGCTAGTTTTGTGTCATTTTGAAAATATTCAACAATTTTTTCATGAAGATTTTCTATTGTGTCAGAAGGTGAAAGAATCTCAACTGCGAGATCGGGTGAACCTTTAAAAAACCCCTTGGGTGGCCGTTTAAATCCCTGTAGCCGCTTTTTGCTTATAAATGATACGTCAGGTGAACGAAGGTTACCCGATTTCATCCAGTACCCGGCATTCGAACCAAAGACTGCGCCAAGTTTGTGTTCAGAAACAAATCTTTCTAGTGCAGCCGAAAGTTTTATTACTATATTTTCGTGTTCCATTCCTGCTGGCACCATAACAAGTTCTCCGTTAATCAATTCGTGCTTATGCCCATTCTTGGGTAAAGACAGAAGCTCTTTTTCTGTCAATGTCTTTTTTGTAACGGTCGTTTCCATAAAGCTCCTTTTAGTGTCCAGTGTGACCGAACCCGCCTGCGCCCCGGCGAGTTTCTTCAAGGCTTTCAACCTCAATCAATTCTGCCCTGAATACCGGCTGGATTACCAGTTGCGCAATGCGCATCCCACGCTCTACGGTAAATCTTTCTTTCCCAAGATTACACAGAATAATGCCAATCTCTCCACGGTAATCACTATCAATCGTTCCCGGCGTGTTTACAAGCGTTAATCCGTGTTTTAGAGCCAGGCCGCTTCTCGGTCTGACCTGCGCCTCATATCCCGAAGGTAATTCTATATGAACACCTGTAGGAATTAATTTGATTTCATGGCGTTCAAGCTGAACTGCCTTATCCACTGCGGCATATAAATCCATCCCGCTTGCAGTCTCGCTCATGTATTGGGGCAAAGGTAAATCCCCGCATCCCTGCTTTCTCATAACCTTAACTTGTATCTTATTCATTAGTATTTACCTAACCTTTTTCTTCCTGAGTTCTTCATTGATTATGCCAACAATTTTCTCAACAGAAGCCAATCTCCCGATTCCAACACGCCCCGTGCATAACCGGCCTTCTTCTGGTTCAATAATAACGTATCCAAGTTTCTTTAATTTTTTTATATTTTCCTGCACAATAGGATTCAAATACATACTGTCGTTCATTGCAGGCGCAATAATTACCGGAGACCGCGCTGCCATGACGGTGCATGTCAGTGCGTCATCTGCTATGCCGGACACAACCTTACCAATAAAATTTGCAGTTGCCGGAGCAACCGCCACGATATCAGCGTCTTCAGCCAGGGATATATGATTAGGATCATAATTTCCTGTATCAATGAAAAGGTCGGTTATGACCCGGTTTTTCGAAATAGACTGAAATGTTACCGGATTGACAAAACGCTGGGCATTTGATGTCATGATAACCGTGACTGTGTTCCTCTGTTTAATCAGGCTTGATACGACCTCAACCGCCTTGTAAGCAGCAATACTCCCGGTAACACCCAGAACTACGCTGTAGGACATAGTCACCCCAGATTTAGTATTTTACGGATAGTATTTACTGTTACGTTCAGGTCGTCGTTGATCACTGTGTAATCATACCTGTCTTTAAATTCCAGTTCCTTATCGGCGGTTTCCAAACGAAGCAACATATCGTCCTCTCTGTTTGTGTTCCTCTTGATTAACCGCTGGCCCAATGTTTTTTTGTCAGGCGGCAGTAAAAATATCGAAATAGCTTCGGGAAATTTCTCTTTGATCTGTAATGCGCCCTGCACTTCTATTTCAAGCAGATAGAGAATTTCATTTTTGAGGGCTTCTTTTAATGCCTTAACGGGAGTTCCATAGCAGTAACCACAATATGTGGCATATTCTGCCAGTTCATTGCGCTGAATCATATCCTCGAATTCAGCAGCCGATACAAAATAGTAGGATTCGCCGTTCTTTTCGTTATGCCTGGGTGGACGTGTGGTTACCGATACCGATTTTTTCACATGCCGATCTTTTTCGAGTAGCTTGCATACCGTTGTTTTCCCTGACCCTGACGGCCCGGAAATGATCACGATCTTTCCCATGTCAAAGTAACCACCGTTTAAGGGTTTTTTGAGTTTATCGGGTTATTTGAATTAACTGAGTTAACGCAAGAAACTCAAAATTACTCGATGTTAAATATCTGTTCCCGGATTTTTTCGATCTCTGTTTTTACATCCACCAAATCTTTCAGCATCACACTGTCATTTGCCTTCGAGCACATCGTATTGGTTTCGCGGAACATTTCCTGAATGATGAAATCCAGCTTTCGTCCCACGGATTCGTCTGAATTTATGGTTTCCTGCAGTTGGCATAAATGGCTTTTAAGACGGCTTATTTCTTCGGCAATATCGCATCGTTCTGCAAAGATGGCAATTTCGCGGCAAAGACTGCTATCTGTCAGTTCTATATCAGTCCCGCTCAGCAGCGATGCGACCCTGTTTCTTAAGCGTTTACTATATTCCTGGACAATAATGGGCGACATGGTTTCAATCTTGCTGAGCGCTGAAAGGATAAATTCTATTCTCTGTCCGATATCTTTTGCGAGATGCCTTCCTTCGACTGCCCGCATTTCCAGCATTTTTTCCAGGGCTTCATTTATAAGGGAGATGCACAGTGATAGAAGGGCATTCTTGTCCGTTTGGCTATTTTTCCCCTTTTGCAGTACGCCTGGAAGCAGTATGAGGGAATTAATTGATACTCTCTCTCTGGAACCGATCTCTTTTTTTACTTCAGTTAACAAATGATAATATTCTTTTAGCCTGTCACTGCTCAGGAGATACTCAGGTTCCTGCCGGAGAGACTGGTAATTTACATTTAAAAGGACAGTACCACGGGCTAATTTTTCCCTGATTGGACGCTCAATCTCCGTTTCGAATGATTGCAATATCTCCGGCAGACGCGAGTCTATCTTCAAAAACCTGTTATTCACTGAGCGAAGTTCCACGCGTATTGTGAGTTCGCTGTCTTTATATTCAGCCACACCAAATCCCGTCATGCTTTTTAACATCAAGGCCACCAAATCTTTCGTTCGTGTATTGTTTACTTAAAATTATTAACCGTCTATTTCTGTGCTTCGCTTGAAGGCGTTTCTTTGCTATCCGATGGCTGTTCTTCAACAGGATTCATACCTGCCGGCTGGCCTTGCGATGTCGCCTCTTTCATTGCGGACTGATGATACGTGCCTTCCAGTTCCGTCTTGCCAGATCCTTCTTTGGCAACATGCTGCATGCCAACCCCGGAGGCGGCATCTGTAGCGCCAGTTGCGTGAGAAGGTTCCCCGGCTGCATGTTCATGCACACCTCCTCTCTCATGCGCAGGATGTTCATGCGTATGTTGCGCTGCAGGCATCTCCTGTGTAATCATCGTTTCCAGGGACTTTGTGGGAATAGACAGTTTAAACAAAAATATGGTGGCGACAATAAATGCCGCGCCTATAAGATACGTAACTTTAGACAGGAATGTGCTCGATCTCGTACCAAAGGCAGACTGATCCCCCAGCCCGCCAATTGCCGCAAGTCCGCCGCCTTTTCCCGATTGCAAAAGAATAGACCCGATAAGAAACACACATAATATAGGCAATGCAATCTTTAAACCAATAACTAAATTTAAGAAAAAGAATGCATTTAATATTCCAAAGATAACAATGATTGCAATTCCCCACTTAAATGCCTTTTCAGCCTTTACCATGTAACTCTCCCAATATTAAAAATCTAATTGCTAAAAACATTACTGAATTGATGCTGCATCAATTATTTTTAAAAAAGATTCCAACTTAATGCTTGCGCCACCCACCAGAAGACCGTCGATTTCCGGCTGTGATATTAACTCTCTCGTGTTTTCAGGTTTTACGCTTCCCCCATATTGAATATACACGCTATTGGCAACGCCTTCACCATACGTATCCTTCAAAAAGCCTCTGATAAACGAATGAACCTCGTTTGCCTGCTCAGGCGAGGCCGTTTTCCCTGTGCCTATTGCCCAAACAGGCTCATAGGCAATCGCAAGCCCTTCTGCGTGATTATTGTCAATTCCCAGCAAACCATCTTTTAATTGACTTTCGACTACATATTTTGTCCTTCCTTCCTCCCTTTCTTTTAATGTTTCTCCGATACAAAAAATTGCTTTTAAATTAACAGATAGCGCTGTCTTTATCTTTGCATTGATAAACGAGTCAGCTTCACCAAAGAGATGCCGTCGCTCCGAATGACCAATCAGTACATGCGTACAGCCTGCTTCCTTCACCATCAACGCAGAAATCTCACCCGTATAAGCGCCGTTTTTTTCACTATGGACATTCTGTGCTCCCACGCAAATGTGACTACCTTCCAATACCCTGCAAATATCTTTCAGGAAAACAAAGGATGGGCAAATTCCACAAAAAATCCCATTATTACCATGCAAACAATTTTTGAGCGATTTGGCAAACTCTACGCCTTCCTCAAGCGTGAGGTTCATCTTCCAGTTCCCCACAATAAAAGGCTTTTTTCCCATTATCTTCGAATTATTCCCTCTTAATCACACTTCGGAAACGATCCCAAAATCTTCATATCAAAACATTTTTTAGATACATCCTTGAGGGCTTTCTGAATAGCTTCATTCGATGTATGACCCTCAAAATCCATATAAAAACAATATTCCCATGCCTTTTTTCTGGTAGGCAATGATTCGATATTCGTGAGATTGATGTTATAGGTTTTGAAAGGCTCCAGTATCTCTAATAAAGCGCCGGTTCGATTTTTTATATAGCACATCACTGCAGTCCTGTCTTTCCCGCTCGGTGCACCGTATTCTTTGCTGAGGACGAAAAACCTGGTTATATTGTTTGGGTTGTCTTCAATGTTTTTAGAGAGGATATTTAATCCGTACATTTGCGCTATTTCTGCATTTGCTATTACTGCATAATATTGCCCTTCTTTTCCTGATTTTGAAGCATCACCGACAATACGAGCAGCTTCGGCGCTGCTACTGACCTCTATTAATTCAGCATGTGGAAGATTATTTGCCAACCAATTTTTACATTGAGACAAAATCTGTGGTTTTGAATATACCTTTTCAATCTCCTCTTTTTCACAATTTGCCATTAAGTTATGGTGAATTGGCAAAATGATCTCGGCGCATACTTTTACATCGTACTCTACGAACAAGTTTAGCGTCTCTCTTATGCCGCCTTCCGTTGAATTTTCAACCGGCACAATTCCGTAATCACTCCTGCCTCCTGCCACATCTCTGAAAACATCGTCAATCCCCCGTACAGGGACGTATTCAACAGACGTCCCAAACTTTTGTTTAGCGGCAAAATAACTGAAAGTCCCTTCAGGTCCCAGGTATGATACCTTGATGGCCTTTTCCAAAACCAAGGAACCCGCCATCAGTTCACGGTATATTGCAGAGAGACATTCGTCCGTTAGTGGGCCTTTATTTTGTGACTTAATTCGTTTATACACCTCTTGTTCTCTGTTTGGGACGTATATTTGCGACTGATTTTGTTTTTTTATTTCACCAATCTTCAATACGATTTTGGCTCTTTCATTGAGTAAATCTACTATTTTAGAATCCAGTGCATCAATTTCCTTTCTCAAATAGTCTATGTCCATGGTGAATTTTAGTTAATTCCAATTTTTTTAATTTTATGTTTAGTTATTGCCAACAAAGCAGTTAGATTTATACATTTATTTGAGTAAATTTATCAGAATTTGATATAAGAGTCAATTAAATTAAGTTATTTCAGTTTTTTTAATTGACTGTCCATAAAAGGCTGTTAAAATAAATTTTAAATACATATTTTTGTTGCTCTAATATTTTGTAAAAAGGTATGTTATGACGTAACCTGTCTTGCATACCAAATGTTCTTTGAATTTATTATAGTATTTTTATTTTACCTACCTAATTTTTCGCAACGTTATTCATTATTCAAATTTTTTTAATTAGGTACTTATACTTAATCTTCATAATATTAAGTCTTTATTGGAAAGGAAGATATATATGGTAGGTGGACGAATCAGAGGATCCCAACAAAGGATAGGGGTATTTGTTGATGTCCAAAATATGTTTTATTCGGCAAAAGCGTTACACCAATCAAAGATTGACTATAGTAAACTCCTATTAGAAATTGTAGGTGACAGAAATCTTATACGTGCAATAGCGTATGTGGTACAAAAGCCTGATGTAGACCAATCCAGCTTTACAGATGCATTGAGCCGCTTAGGGTATGAAATTAAATCAAAGGAGCTTCGACTAAGACCGGACGGTACAGCAAAAGGCGATTGGGATATGGGTATTGCAATCGATTCTATAGCAATTGCACCAAAGCTGGATACCGTAGTGTTGGTGAGCGGTGATGGGGATTTCGTACCGCTTGTAGAAATGTTGAAGGCTCATGGCTGTCGGGTAGAAGTTGTTTCCTTCAGGCGCAGTACGGCGATTGAGCTTATCAATGCTGCAACAAAATATACTGCTATAGAAGAGTCTATGCTTTTCAAGGAAAAAAAGTTTCAAAAGAATGATATTCCAAACGAATAATCATATAAACCCGGAAAAACTCAATGAGTGTCAATTGGCGCTGGGATATTCTTTTCATGATCCCGTAGTGCTTGAAAAAGCGCTAACCCACACATCCTGCAGGCTGGAAAATAATTTTTCCAACGAACGATTAGAGTTTTTGGGAGACGCCGTGTTAGGGATGATTATTTCAGACTATCTATACAAAACCATGCCGCAGTGCAGTGAGGGTGAATTAACAAAGATAAAATCTGTTGTGGTAAGCCAAACGACACTTGCCACTGTTAGCGTGGAGGCGCATCTAAAAGATTTTCTTTTGGTAGGCAAGGGTTTAAATGACCGGAATTATTTGCCAAAATCATTGCTCGCCAATGTGTTTGAAGCAGTTATAGCCGCAATATATTTGGACGGCGGCATAGACGTAGCCTACAATTTTACCATTAAATATTTAAAAAAAGAAATTGACCTCGTTTGCAAAAATCAACACGATAAAAATTACAAATCTATTCTTCAACATTACAGTCAAAAGGAATACGGCATTACACCTAATTATCGGGTTTTGCAGCAACTCGGTCCTGATCACGGGAAGTCTTTCGAAGTAATCGTCTCTATAAAAAGCAATGAATATGGGAAAGGCTGGGGCAAAAGTAAGAAGGAAGCGGAACAATCTGCCGCAAAAGAAACACTGAAAATTATAGTTCCGGATTTAATGAGAGAAACGGATAGTTAACTTTACACTTAAATTAAAAATAATTAAGGAAGGAGATACACTATGGCAAAGAAAATAAACAAGAAAAAAATCGTAGGTGTCTGTCCCGCAGGTGTTCAAAAAATCAAGTGTCCGAGCATTAAAATGACAAGGCAGTTGCGTGTCAGGCTATTGGCATCGCAGAGAGAAAATAACGTCAATACGGAGCAGGTAGTGCAGCTTCAATCGGCATTAAAAGAAAGGAAAATACGAGGTATTGCGGCAGACTGCGAAACCTGTAGCTACAATACCTCTGCAAGTTCAACAGCTTCCGTTTCATAATAACCGTTATATAAACGGCGATATGAGGATTTGAGGAAATTTTATGATTGTTTGAACCCGGCTTGTTTATGGATGTGGATCCAATACGTGTTTAATCTGTATTTATGAGGACTTCTTGTTCCAGGTATGGATAGTTTAAGAGTTGGCTCATCTCCGATGTGATAACTTCAATTTCTTCCTCTTTTAAATTTGGGTTATATACGCTGAATTCTTTATCTTCTTTTGGATAGTGTAATGTGAAAAACTCCTCTCCGTTTTCTCTTTTGAAAGACTTCAATTTGAATATTTTTTTCCGTATTAAATAAAGCGCCAATACAAATTGCAGATTTCTTTGATTTGGTTCGCTTTTCCCCTCTAATCTGGCAAACATATCCAGAAAGACTTCGTTATTTACAAACTTTTGGACAGGTTTATCCTTTTTTGGCACTCTCGTTTTCCAAAATGAAAAAAGCCCATCTCCCTTATCCTTGCACCAGCACGGAGCGCAATAATCTTTTCGCACGAAGGTATTATTTTCATCAAACAATGCGGAATAATACTCTTCATCTTCACAAAACTCCTTGCTGCAAACGATGCATCCCTTGGAGCCTCTGGTTATTTTCCATTCCATCATTAGCCCTTTATTGTCTTTTGAACTTTTTCCTGTATTTCCTTAAAAAACGTTTTTGCCTTCTTCTCAGCGTGGCTCAATTCATTTTGTGTCTTTTCAACGAGACTCTGATTCTTAATCGTAGCAAGGTTTATTTCTACATTTAATTTTGCACATTGCAGTGCCGCTTCAGCCAGAAAACCTGCCACCCCTACATCAGATATCAGATTAGGATTTGCAATATCTGCCAGTTCACGCGTCAGTTCCAAAATGTAAAGACAGCACATTGTAGCTTTTAAAGGGACTTCCATAGCGATAATAGTGGCATTCTGTATTGCCTCAGACCGTAACTTCTTTTCGGTTTCATTCGATTTTGGCAATGTATATGCGCTGCTAAGCTTGCCATATACTGCAATATCTTCTTCCATCAAGGACAACATGATTTCCCTGTTCTTTGCGCACTCTTCAAGTATCCTCTTCAGTTGGGAATCATATTGCTTAAATTTTTCCTTGCCAATGGTAAAGTTAGCCGACATGGAGGACATCGTTGTCGCTAAAGCGCCCACCAGTGATGCCACACTTCCACCACCAGGCGTAGGCGTTCCGGCGGCCGCATCTTTTATATACCTTTCGAGGGGTTCGTTTCTATACATAAAGTTGTCACCTTTGAATAATAATTTCAGTATCTAATGTTACAAAATCATATAGCTCTTCCACATCGCTGTTCACCATTCTAACGCAACCATTTGATGAAGCAGTGCCAATCGATTCCGGCAGTGTTGTGCCGTGAATCCCATATCCATACAGGTCTGGTTTATCTTTAAAACCAATCCATCGGGTGCCAAGTATATTTTCCGGGTGTCCGTAAGGGAATATACCGCCGTTAGGCGAATACCACGTTGGTTCTTTCATTTTATTTTTTACTTCGAACGTACCAACAGGTGTTTTATCGTTTTTCCCTGTGCCGATACGGTATTGTTTCACATAATGATCATTCAGCAGCAAAGTCAGAGTAAAATCAGTCTTACTGATTAATATTTTTGTCTTTCCGGTAAGTAGCTTTAACTTGTCGCCTATATTCAGCCTTGTGGGAGATTTGTTGTTAATCCTCATAATCAGTTCGTAATTTGTGTTATATTGTTTGGCAATTCGCGCCATGATGTCGCCGGCCTGAACTGTATACATGACAGCATCCGGGGAGGGGATAGAGGAGAAGATTAATTCTTCGTTTAATTTATCCAATAGTTCCTTTACCTCTTTTTGTTTTTCGGGTATTATTTTATTAACAAATAAATCGGACAGAATATTTCTTGCCTCGTATTTTTTCCCCTCTTTTAAATATTTGTCGACGATATCCAGACTGGGCGCTTCTTGCTTTTTTCCAACAGGTTTCTCTATAGATTTGAATTCTTCTGCTGTATCTTTTTTAGGCTCTGCTTTAACTTCGTCGGAACGGATGATAATATCTTTTTTATAAATAACGGTGTCTTCGTCTTTTTTTACTAACAATGCGGGCAATTCTTGATTAATTTTTACGGACGCTTCGGAATTTGGTATTTCCGCACTAATGACACTATCGTTAGCTGTTAAAAAGGAGAGAAGGTATATTAATAAAATGGTTAATAAAGAATTTCGAATTGTTTTCATGGAGGGGAATTAATATCACACCTGCGTTCTAATGTCAAGCCAAAAGAAAATCATTCTATTTCAAAATGTTTATAATTACAGATACACGGTCGTTATACTGGTCACTTTTAATATCTTTTACCATGGGTTTGTTATTTCCGTATCCGACAGTAACCAATCTCTTCCATGAAATATTACCCTTCTCGTGAAGATAATCAGCTACAGCCTGTGCACGGTCAAGGGAAAGCTTCCAGCAATTGTCATATCCTTTTGAGGGAACAAAATTTTTTCTCGTATGGCCCTCTATAACGAGAGAGCACGGCCTCTCCCCAATTAAATCAATTAAACTGTCCAAAGAGTGCTTTCCTTCCATAAAGAGAGTGCTGTCGTTTTCATCGAAATAAACAACTACAGCCGCCGGTATTTGATCCTCTTCACGATCTAATAAATCAATCCCTTTATCACCGCTTTCCGTAGGTTCGCTTTTGGCTTCTGGATAAATATATTTTAACTTCTGGATATCTTCTGTTGATTTTGTATTCCAATCGGGCAGTATCCCGCCAAGACCAAAGGTCATATTGCTTCTATTTACTGATTTTTTAAATTCCTCAATAAGCTCTTTTTTCTTTTCCTCTGTAAAGTTGACTTGAAATATTATAAAAAAAGCCAATAATATGGTTATCACCGAACCGTATGATGTCCAAAACAAATCGGGAGTGCCGGAACCATGCGATTTTTTTTTCTTCTTGTGATGCGATGACGACATAAAAGATGTTTTATGAATGTTTAAAATTATTATTTAAATATCATCATAGTGATCGTATTTCCCTCAGCCTCTGCAACACGATAACCGGATATCGCAATCTTCTGCGGTTCAATATCCTCCTTGGTCACCAGAAATTCACAAATATTTGCTGCCCTGTTTATCGACAAATCAATTTCTTTTCCGGCTTTTCCCATATTTGTGTCAATTACCAGTTTACCTCTGAGAATTCGTAACACAATACCTAGTTTATCAAAGATCGTATATGCTTCCCTTTTTAATTCAGCCTCACCTCTTTCAAAACACAAATCTACCGGAATTTTTATCTTACATCCTATCTTTACGTCTTCAATGTCAATTGATTTTTTTAACCCGCTTTCTTCTATAAAGCCTGATATGTAACTGTACATCTCTTCGGGTTCAAGCGGGCTTTCTGCAGGCAACTCTTCTGCTTCAGGACTTTCAAGTACGTCCAATTCCTTTTCAAAGAGGGTTTCAACCGGTCTCGTGCCGCTTTCCAACATATATTCTCCACCACCGGCAAAAGACTCCTCAATTTTAGGCAAATCCTCTTTGCATTTATTTACATTAATAGTAGAAAAACTGATCATCATTACAAAAAAGGCCACGAGTAATGTAATTAAGTCACAATAGGTAAGCAACCAAACAGGGCCGCCGTGGCCTCCGGAACCACCCTCTTCATCACTCATTCCGCCTTTTCCTTCTCTTTAGAACTCGTAGACATTTTATTGGCCACCTTTGCCTGCAAGAACGCTTTTAGTTTTTCCTCGAGCACCATAGGGGAATCGCCCCTCTGAATGGAAATAACGCCTTCCATAATAATTTCTTTTAAAAATAGCTCCTTTTTACTCAAGGTATCTAGCCTGCCACCAAGCGGCAGCAAAATAAGGTTCGAAAAAGTAACGCCATAAAATGTGGCAATAAAAGCGACAGCCATGGCTTCTCCTATATGCGACGGGTCGTCTAGCTTTCTCATCATGGCAATAAGTCCCAATACAGTTCCAACCATACCAAAGGCAGGAAATACAGTGCCCGTGAACTCAACAATTCCTTTACCTGTCGCGTGTCTTTGTTTTATATTGTCAATTTCAGTACCCAAGATGCCTCTTAGTGTATCTGAATCCGAACCGTCTACGAGCAATCTCACCGCCTTAATCAGAAATTCGTCCTTGATTTTTTCAATCTCTTTTTCCAATCCTAAAAGACCTTCCCGGCGACTAATCTTACAATATTGAATTAATCTGGTAATCTCTTCTTCAGCCGACCCCAACTTTACAAAGACACTTTTTTTAACTACAGCAATTGCACCTATTACCATGGGAATTGGAAATCTTATGATAGTTGCGGCCAGTGTACCGCCTATCGTGATCATCATTGCCGGCATATTAATATAACCCGGTATTGATGACGCACCACCTTCGAAAATAATAGATACGAGGATTAGTGCACCACCAATTATCATTCCAATTAGTACGCCCGGATCCATAATCTTAAAACTCCTTACAAATTAAGATTGTTCATAAAGAACTTTCATATATTTATGGAAATATGATATTTAAAATTATTTATAAAGTAAAGTAAAATTAGTTCTTATGAATAATTATACAAGACGTACGTATATGTCCCGTGCAATGGCACTGTCCAGGGCAATTTGTGTCTCACCCATCTGAATAACGTATGTTGGCTGCCTTTGATGAAGTCGGATTTGAACTCCGGGCAACAGACCCATTGAAGAGAGCCTGTCCAGCCGTTCGTGATATCGTGTTACTATGTATGACACCTTTGCCTTGTCACCTGACCTTAACTCTGTTAATGGCGTTACAACCGGACGTATCTCCTTATTCGCCTTTTCACAACACTCTCCCGGCGGTATGGCCTTCCCATGCGGGCAGCTTACCGGATGTCCTAATAAGGTACATATACTGGCTGTCACTTCTTCATCCAGAAAATGCTCAAACTTGCATGCGCTGGAATCCATGGTGTCTTCTTTTACAGCCAAAACATCATTCAACAATCTTTCGGCAAGCCTGTGTCTCCTTATAATTAATCGCGCATCTGCCATGCCTTTATTGGTAAATTCCACTTTTGCGTCTGCTATTTTAACATAGCCATCTTGTGTCAAAGTTTTCAACATGCTTTCGGTTGCAGGGAGTTTCATTCGTTTAATCAATAAATCTTTTTTGACTTCATCGTTTTCTTCTTTCATTGTCCATATTAATTCCAGAATTTCTTCTAAACCAGGTTCGGTCATATTATGTCTCCCCCCCTTCTATTTGCTCTATCCTAAAAAGATACCGAGGCTTCTTAACCCATGAAACAACTATTACTATTAAAGTGAGTAGTCCCCCTACGAGCAAATCAACCCCACCTCTGTAAGTGCCGAATGATATAATGGCTGCCGCCGTCTCTGTTAATACGATACCTGAAACAAAGGCAGCCAAAACAAACATAATTCTATTTTTCAAAAACCAGTTTATATTATCACGAAGGACAACCACTTGTCCAATCTGAATCCCTTTGATTGCTGCTACTTTTATAATGTCTCTTACACCCATCTTCTTTGGACAAGCAGAACAACTTCCACACGCTGTATTTTCCCTGATAATACATACCTCTGCAACATCACCTGAAATAGACACAACCTTTCCGCGTATTTGCATCCGTTAAAACTGTTGTAAAATAACTCTTAAAATACCGCCGATAAGTATTGAATACGGCAATATGAATGCGAACATTAAAAATGCATTTTTTGCCCCCTGCTCTTTGATCATCACCAGAAAATTTGCAAGACATGGAATGAATAGCGTAATCACAACCAGCGAAACCAACAATTGCTCAGGGTTTATGCCCTTATCGCCGCCTTTTTCTTCGAGTACCTTAAAAATACTCACTGCGCCGTAATCCCTGCGTAAGAATCCTAATATAAAACCGTGTGTTGTTTCCACAGGCAGTCCCAGAAAATTTTTTGTTATCGGCGCGCCGAGCCTCTCTATAAAGGACAAGAAGCCTAGTTTCGTCGCTACAAATAATGCCAGGGTGCCGAGCATAAACAATGGTACAGCTTCTTTCAAAAACCAGTGAACTCTGTAGAATGTCTTAATGAAAATATTTGATAATTTCGGCATGCGAAACGGCGGAATCTCCATTAAGAAATCAGAAGGTGTTCCCGGCAAAACCTTAGACGACAAATAACCGACAAAAAGCAGTTGTGTGCCTATGACAAAAACATAAATGGCGAAGTACATTCCGGAAATCTTACCAAGTACCCCAGAAATAACGCCTAATTGAGCAGAGCATGGAATCGCTAATGCGAGCAATAGGGTTGCAATAATCCGTTCCTTTTTCGTATTGAGTATGCGTGTTGTTAGTGTCGCCATTGTATCACAACCCAGACCTAACACCATTGGAAGCACAGCCTTTCCGTTTAGCCCTATACGTTTAAATACCTTATCCACCATAACAGCAAGACGCGGAAGGTAGCCGCTATCTTCCATAATGCCAAACGCCAGAAAGAAAAACCCGACGATAGGGAAAACGATAGCAATGGCGTAGGTAAGCCCTACCTGTATCAGCCCCGACTGTTCATTCAAAAATAATTCGAATATTATATTATCTTTACTTATTATTTTCTGTGCAAACAATCCTCAATAATAATTAAATCCCTGAAAATTTACGTGGGTAATAGTATATATTTTCTTAATAAAAGGTATATAGACGTAAATATCAAAACCCCCCGAAGGAGCTAAAGAATTTCCAAACACCTTATTTTCGAAAAAATCAACGCATGTACCTGCGCCGAATTCCCCCACGAGTTTATAAACAACCCAGAGAATTGTAACCAATATGGGAAATGCCGCTACCGGATGCATTGTTATACGCCCCAATATCTCACTAATAGTGCTCTTTTCCTTGTATTCTTTCAAATACAGATACAATGAAAACCACACAGATGATATCCCGCCTATGGCAATCGGTATAACGTGGGTCAAAACATCATATGGTTGAAGCCTGGCAGAAATTAAAAACATTGATAACGTTGCAAGCTTATATCCAATAAAGAAAGCTGCCAATGGAACCAGGAAGTAAAAAAGCACCCCTCTTATAAACGGAAGCGTTTTCCCTTCTTGTAATACGGTCGTGCAGACCCTTTCAACCAGCGCATTGACATAATTTGCACGTTTTATATTTATTACATAACTCAAAGGATTGCTAAATTGTTTTTGAATATTGTCCCGAATATGATGAATGTCATCAAGAGACCCATTTGGAAGTTTATTCCTCAGTTTTTCTTCAAGGGCTTCATCTCCAGATAAAATCATGATAGCCAGTGAACGTGTATTAATAATTGTATCTCGAGGCAACAATTTCTGTATTTTTGAGATACCTTCTTCAATTATAATTCCGTAATCAATATGAAGATTGGGCGCCCTTGCAGATTCTATTGAACCAAGCAATGCATTTATTCCTACCCTGTGTGTAGCAATAGTTTTTATAATCGGGATGTTTAATGTTTCTTGCAATACAGGTACGTCAATATTCATACCCCTGTCCAGGAGTTCGTCCCACATATTCAATGTCAGTATAACAGGCAATCCCATCTCTGCGAGTTGAGTAGTAATTAACAAACCACGACGAAGATTCTTCGCATCCACTACCTGAATAACACGCTTTTCGTATTCATCTAACAGCATATCCCGTGCTACGAGTTCATCCTCTGATAACGGAATTAAACTATTTGCACCCGGCGTGTCGACAATCTCAATCCTGCCATTCAATCCCTTGCAGATGCCTTTAGAAACCTCCACTGTAGTTCCGGGATAGTTTGATACTGTCACATACTTTCCCGTTAACAATCCAAATAACACACTCTTTCCGACATTTGGATTTCCCACCAAAGCAACCTTAAATGTACTCATCCCCGCTTCAGACATTCATTTATTCCTATTGCATTAAAGTCCGGATAACAAACAGAAATTAATTGATACTTAGTCTCAATCAATTTAGTATAATGCTTTTATAATCCAAGTCAAATATTTTCTATGGTGTTCTGAGATACCAAAAATAAAATGATATTGCTACAGATGACAATATTCGGAAGAAAAAGAAGAGGTATTGTCGATATGAGGTCACACGCCGCAGGATAGAATATTTTAATATTGTGATTTCCAGTTCATTTAGGAGTAGAAATACCAGGGTAGTGATCTGTCAGCGGGTCTTTATCGCTTATTACCCGTGTTTGCCTTTTAATATCAGATCGTAAGTACTTTGGCAAATTGAATAGTGCGTGATGCGTAATGCTATCATAAAACCGGAGGTCGCCGTCAATCCTTGAATTAATCCTACCATCAATCTCTTCACCTGTTATATCTAAATTACCGGGATTCCGTGTAGCCATGACGAATCCCCACTGCAGGGCGTAAGAAGGGATGTAAGTAACGTAAGGAAATACGTGTGGAAACACATTGCTCAATGTATTGCAGATACTTGTAAACACGTCATTCTCTGCAACAGAGGCAGCGCCTGACTGGACAATCAGAATTCCTCCTTTTTTAAGCTTTTCGGCAACAATCCTGTAAAGCTCAATTGTAAAAAGCATATAAGAAGGACCTTCTTCCAACGGGTCATTTACGTCTATAATAATAGCATCAAATTGTTCATTTATCCCTTCGAGGTATTTTCTGCCGTCTTCGATAACGAGTTCCAGGCGGCTGTCATCAAAAGAACCCGAGTGAAATGAAGGGAGAAACTTTTTGGCGCACTCTATCATTTCCACGTCAATATCAATCATCACAACCTTTTTTACAGATTTATAACGCAACACTTCCCGCAAGGTCGCCCCTTCGCCGCCGCCTATAATGAGTACACGTTCAATACCAGGATGCAAAATAAAAGAAGGATGTATGAGCGCCTCGTGATAGATAAATTCGTCCGCCTCAGCGGATTGGAACTCATTATCAAGGATGAGGCATCTTCCGTAATTATAAGTATCTATGATGATGATTTTTTGTATCTTTGTTTGAACCTGGCACAAAACATTTTTAAAAGCATGTTTATGCAATTCATAGTTGTTGAAATAATCGTCTATCCAATTGACAGGGGCTTTTTCCATAATGTTATTAATCGTCTCTATAGATATATTTAAAGATTGTAAAATTATTAGTTGACAACCCACCCCTACCCCTCCCAGGAGGGGACTTCATCATTACCGTCGCGGGAGTGGACTTTACAATTTCCCTCATAGCAAGGGACTAAACAATTCCCCTCCTGGGAGGGGTAAGGGGTGGGTTTCCTTCTATTGTGAAACTATTCATGTCGCCCTGAATCCCGCATAAATAAAATGCAAATTCCAATGCAATAAATTTCTACCGGCCCGCCATCTGTGGGGTTTTTGATAAAAAATCCCCCCTTTTGAGTTCCAGGAATGAGGTTTCTTTTGCGTAGAATGCCTCTGTCATATAAGAAGCGGCATTCCGCGGGTTTATGGCACTGCCACAGATGAAAATGTCTGCCGCTGCATATCCATGTTCAGGCCAAGTATGAACGGCAATATGTGATTCAGCCAAAATAGCCACACCGGTTACGCCATAGGGACTGAATCTGTGGCACACCACATCTACCAGCGTTGCCTTAACGGACTCAGTTGCTTTGATAAGTATTTCCTTTACAACATCAACATTGTCAATAGTATCTTTACAACATCCCCACATCTCCAAAATAATATGCTTACCTAATGTGGCCAACATTCTTCTCCCATTACATAAAGATTCAAATAAAGTGCCCTGGATATATGTGCGTTTTGATTCTAGAATGAATTGCCGGAGTTGTCAAGAATGAATATACACAGGGGAAATATTTTGACAATTTATATTTCATTCTGTATAGTTCTGAAAATTTATGAAAGACGATACACAGCATAATATAAAGAAATTTTCATATCACTTCGTTGGTATAGGTGGTATTGGCATGAGCGCAATTGCTCAGGTACTCAGGGAACAAGGCCATATAGTCAGCGGTTCTGACAGAAATTATGACAAACAAATTACTCCTTCCCTGTTTTCATCGCTCTTATCCAAAGGTATTTCGCTTCATCCGCAGGATGGTTCAGGTGTGAAAGAAAATACGGACTTTGTGGTTATTTCTTCCGCCATTGAAGAAGACAACCCCGATATTAAAAAAGCCCTTATAAATAACAAAAAGATTATAAAACGCGCCGACCTGCTTGCCGGCATGTTTAACCGCCAGTACGGAATTGCTATTGGCGGAACGAATGGAAAGACTACGGTAAGTTGCATGGTAGGTTATGTCCTCGATTATGCAGGATTATCACCTACGGTTATTGTGGGCGGGTGTATTAAAAATTATATAGATGACTATCATTTGGGCAATGCAAAGACAGGCACGTCAGACATTATGTCTATTGAGGCAGACGAGAGCGATGGCAGCATCGTCTTATATACACCACGTATAGCGTTAATTACCAACATTTCAAAAGACCATAAATCTATTGAAGAAATATCCAGGATGTTTGTGAGTTTTTCACAAAACACCGACGAAACACTCATTGTCAACGCAGATTGTCCGCGTCTGAAACTGATAGAACTTAAGCATAAGAACATTGTTACCTACGGGCTGAATAACAACGCTGTTATCCGTGCAAAAAATGTTGTTTGTAAACCTTTCCAATCCACCTTCGATGTAGGCATCCATTCTTTTGAAATAAACCTCCCCGGTATTTATAATGTATCGAATGCACTTGCGGCAATCGCCGTAGCCAGGACTCTAAACATCGACGACGACAAAACAGCCGCCGCTCTTAGGCGATTTAAGGGTGTACAGCGCCGGATGGATATTATAGGAGAAACCGATGGCATAACGATAGTGGATGACTATGCCCATAACCCCGAAAAAGTTATGGCTGCAATAAATGCCGTAAAACTTGGTTGCAAGCGGGTCATTGCCGTCTTTCAGCCTCACGGGTATGGTCCTGCAAGCTTCATGAAGGAAGAACTCATTAATGCCTTTATTAACGTATTATCTCCCTGGGACATCCTTTTCATGCCTGAGATATATTATGCAGGCGGCACTGCAAGTAAAAATATCTCTTCATCTGATATTATCAAACGAATCAAAGAAGGTGGTAAAAATGCCATTTTCATCGAAAATAGAGCAGACATTATCCCCGCAATAAAAAGACAAATTCACACCGGTGATTGTATCCTCGTCATGGGGGCCCGCGACAACACCCTCACTGAATTCTGCCAAAATATTTTGCATTCCCTGCAAAATAAGTAGGCACGTAACATCGTAAGGGCAATTTATGAATTGCCCCTAGATGCAGATAAAAAAGTCGCCGAATGTCTAACTTGTTACGCGTCCCTATTAACCCGACAAATTCCCTTTTCTTCTTTTCTTACCGATACTTTCTTACATCTACTTCTCACCGTTCAAACATAATACTGAAAGTCTAAAAAAACATATATTTTGCAGGTTTCCACGCTAACGCAGCATAATCTCTTCAAAATTCATAAATTAACACTAAATTATTTATTCATATTGCCGATAATTGAGGATAACGAATGCAATGAAACGACAATATATGCAAAGATAGGGGGCAAATCATTTAAGTTTTATTTATGGAAATAATATTATGAACGAAATCATGACAATAAAACAGGTTGCGGAGTATCTGAAGGTAAGTCCCCGCTCGATATATAAATTAGTAAAAGACGGTTCTATTCCTACCTTCAAGATAATGAATATGTGGCGATTTGAACGAACCAAAATTGATCAGTGGATAAACGAAAAAAATGGAATTAATAACTCTTTTAATGTAAAGGAAGGTGGTAAACATGCCGAAAGTATTAATAATTGATGATTCAGCAGTCATGCGAAAGATTATTCAAAGAAACATTCAGCAATCAGGGTTACTTGTGGATGAATTTGTCGAGGCGGGAGACGGCAGGGAAGGGCTTGAAAAGGCAACCTCTAATAATATTGACTTAATACTGTGTGACTGGAATATGCCGAATATGACCGGGATAGATTTTGTCAAGGCGCTCAGGGGTTCCGGGCAAAAAAACAACATTCCCATAGTGATGGTTACTACGGAAGGCGGCGAGTCGAAAATAGAAGAGGCAAAAAATAGCGGCGCTAATGGTTATCTGACTAAGCCATTTACGCCAGATCAGTTGAAGTCCAAGTTGGGAAACTTCCTGCTCGTAAAATAACAGAAGCACTTCCATCTTACGCAATATCTAAAACATTAAACCCAAAAGAAAGGGGAACCCATTCATGGCGGCTATAGAAAGTGTTATGGAAAATATCGCATCAGACATTACCAGTTCCACAAAAACATTATTTGAAACGATGATCATGCTGGATTTAAAGTATGACGAGTCCTCACTGGTAGATGAGACTCAGATAAAAACGGACGTTATTGGTATGGTGAGTTTCACCGGCAAATATCATGGGGTTATTGGTCTGTTTTGTTCCAAAAGGTTTGCTTTAAAGGTTGCATCAACTATGCTAATGACAGAACTTGCCGAATTTACCAATGACGTGAAAGACGCTGTGGGCGAGGTATCTAACATGATCGCCGGAAACGTAAAAACAAAACTTACTGCACAATATGGCGACATGAATCTTTCGATACCCATTGTGATAGCAGGCGAAGGCCTGTCAATAACCGCCGTAAACAATCACCCTGTCGTGTCAGACACAACACTCTCCTGCTTTAGTAAGGATCCGTGGTTAATGACGCCGTTTATTTCCGGCGGTGAAAAGTTTAATGTGGGCTTGTTGCTTAAAGAATCAAATAAATAATTTAATCGTATAGGAATTTTCATTTTATTTATGCGGCTTTGCGGGTGGTAGCAGGCATAAAGTCCCCCTTAAAAAAGGGGGCAAGGGGGTTGTAAAAACTCAGGAAAAACACAATCCCCTGAATCCCCCTTTATTAAGGGGGACTTAGTAGGACTAATTTATTAACGTAACAATGACGGCAATGGAAAATAATTCATCTAAAAAGATATCTTCATCCAAACTGGAGGAAACCCTCGTAAGTACGTTTCCACGGATTTGTACTGATTGCGGCAAGCTAACGAACAAACAGTTCTTCCTGACAAACCCCGTATTACAATCAACAACGCTGGACTCTTTTCTTAAGAACGTAAACGCTAATTATGTATTAGCAAAGTTTGCAATCGAGGAATTTTACGAAGGAGAAATATATTTTATTCTTACCTTAAAAGAAGCGATTACCATTGGTAGTCTTGTGTTAACCCTCGACGATGCCGCAATACGTGAAAGTGCAGGGAAAGGTGTTCTGGATGGAGATTGCCTGGATGCATATAAGGAATTTTCGAATCAGGTCTGCGGCATGTTAGACAACGAATTAAGACCAAAAGTGCCCAAACCCATTCACCTCAAACTAACAAGCACAACCATAATTAACAAAGAAAACATAAACACAGTGCTCAGCGAGGAAACCTTAAACGAAGAGTGTTTAATTCTAACAGCTACGATGCGAATTCTGGGTTTTGATGACGGTCAATTTGTCTTAAGCATATCAAAACTGATCGGAGAAGAATTTTTTTCTGAGGTAATAGAAGAAAATGACAAAAATTTTAAGGGAATTATCCTGGCAGTAGATGATTCAAATACAGATTTACGAATCATCAGAAAGTTTTTGAGCAGCGAATATAAGGTAATGGTTGCAAGCAACCCTAATGATGCACTATCAATGCTTCAAAGAAGCCATATAGACCTTGTGTTGATGGATATTTATATGCCTGTTGTTGACGGGTTAACGCTCTGCGAAAGAATTAAAAGAAATGCTATGTCCAGCAACATTCCAATCATTATATGTTCTTCTTCTCCAACACAAACTAATGTAATACATGCTATTCGCGCTGGTGCAGTAGATTTTCTTGTAAAGCCGTTTACAAGGCAAAAATTAATCGAAAAAATTAACAAACACTTAGTAAAAGACTCGCTTATCTTAACCAGGTGATATTTTAACTTAATCGTACAGGAATTTTCATTTTATTTATGCGGCTTTGCGGGTGGTAACAGGCTTAAAATCCTCCTTAGAAAAGGGGGAAGGGGGTTGTAAAAACTCAAGAAAAACACAACTCCCTACGTTCTCCTTTGTTAAGGGGGATTTGAGGGGTTCTACCCCTTTATTAATGGGGACTTAGCAGGACTAATTCAATTAATGAGGACACAAAACATGGAAGACATTACAAATATTATGGATGATGTTGAAATTGTTAAGGAATTTCTGGTCGAATCCAGCGATCATCTGGACGACGTAGAATCCAAAATACTCCAATTGGAAGAGAACCCGGACGATACAGACATTATAAATAGCATATTCCGCCCCATTCACAGCATGAAAGGCAGCGCAGGTTTCTTAGGAATGAAAGATATCGGTAAGGTAAGCCATGAATTGGAAACCCTACTGGACGAAGCAAGGAAGGCCAAAATAAAAATAACCTCTGAAATTATTGAGATCCTCTATGAAGGCATAGATATCCTGAAGAAACTGAGAGAAATGGTAGCAAAAAAGGTTGATAACAAAGACGCTGTAACTGACGTAATTGATTATCAGCCGCTTTTGTTAAAGATATCCGTTGCCCTTCAGCAAAATCAAAATAACGCAGAGACAGATTTTAAACCTGTCTCTACTTCACAAGACGACGCCGAGAATATTCCTCCGGAACCCAAAAAACTTGGTGAGATATTGCTGGAAACCGGGGAGGTTAGCCAGGAGCAATTGGATGTTGCATTACGAGAACAGGGAAAGCCACTTGGTGAAATATTAATTGAAAAAGGCATAACCACACCTGAAAAGGTTGATAATGCACTGAAAATTCAAGCTACATCAGGTAAACGCACCTCTGAAACTGTTAAAGTTGATACACAAAAACTGGATAACCTTGTGAACCTTGTGGGTGAACTGGTGATAGCCAACGCACTTATGAATGAAGTATTAGGAAGCGCCAACAATACCAATACCAGTGCAAACAAAAATCTTTCACAGCTTAGCAAAATCGTTAAGGATATACAGGACCAGGTTATGTCTATGAGAATGGTGCCATTAAAAGCCACCTTTCAAAAAATGGCCAGGCTTGTGCGAGATGTATCTATAAAGGCTGGCAAAAAGGTGCGATTGGAAGTATCCGGCGAAGAGACTGAACTGGATAAGACGGTGATTGAAGAGATTGGTGATCCGCTTGTTCATATCATCAGAAATTCTGTAGACCACGGAATTGAATCTCATGACGAGCGCATCGCTAGAGGGAAACCCACAGAGGGTCTTGTACGATTAAATGCGTTCCACAAAGGCGGAAATATCGTTATCGAAATCGAAGATGACGGAAAAGGACTTTGCAAAGATAAGCTTTTGAAGAAGGCTATCGAAAAAGGGTTGGTTGAAGAAAATGCATCTCTCTCCGATCAGCAAATCTATAACCTCATCTTTGCCGCCGGGTTTTCAACGGCAGAAAAGATAACCGACATCTCAGGACGCGGCGTTGGCATGGATGTCGTGAAAAAGAATGTTGAGCGTTTGCGCGGCAAGGTTGAACTCTCCACGGTGGAAGGGAAAGGCACTAAAATATCCATCAAGCTGCCTCTGACCCTGGCGATTATTGACGGCATGATTGTACAGGTTGGCAATGAAAAATACATTATTCCCATGCTTTCAATCGAAGAGTCTATCCGCCCAAGCAAAGAACACATTTCTACGGTGCAACATCGAGGTGAAGTGCTTAATATACGAGGCAGCCTGCTGCCGATAGTGAGGCTGCACAATTTGTATAACGTTAAACCGAAAAAAATCAACCCATGGGAGGCGCTCATACTGATTGTTGAAGGAGAAGGACGAAGATGCGGGGTCCTTGTTGATGACCTCCTGGGACAGCAGCAGATAGTCATTAAAAGCCTCGGTGAGCAGTTCCGTAATGTTAGAGGAGTATCGGGCAGCGCAATACTGGGAGATGGGTGTGTGAGCCTTATCCTGGACGTGGGCGGTATTATGAATATGGCTTTGAATTAGGCCTTCGGTGACTTTTATCAATGTAGTGGCAATTCATGAATTGCCACTACATGGCAAAAAATAGATTTAGCGGCAGACAGAAAGTCTAAGGGTAACAAGACAAAACTTGTTTTGGCAGAGCACGTGTAATATCACATTAATGGTATAGGATTATTTATACTGATCTTCGGGTGGCATGAACAATTCCACAAGACAAAAACCCACCCCTAACCCCTCCCAAGATGGGAATTGTGGAGTGCCCTCGAGGCTGTGCAGACGCTTAAAGAGAGTGGAGTGTCCTCCCAGTGCAGTCCCCTCTTGGGAGGGGTTAGGGGTGGGTTTGCAGCGAATAAATTGAAATATAGATTTTTATACTTTTACTAATTTTTAAAGGGAGGAATATACAGATAATAATAAATCAAAGAAAGTAGTTTGTTGTAATCCTATCTGTAGTACATGTACTTTACTTTGGAACAGGCGCGTAAATATTTTAGGGGGTTTTAATTATTATGAAAATGAATTTAAGCACAAAGATCATTTCATTATTTGTACTGGGCGGCGTAATACCAATGGTAGCGATTGGAATACTCAGTTATAACAGCTCAAGCAAGGCGTTGGAGAAACAGGCATTTAATCAGTTAGTATCCGTCCGGAATACAAAACAAGTCAATATAAATGATTGGTTTAATGAGAGAAAAGCTAATATGGTTACCCTTGCAGAAAGCCCTCTGGTTGTGAACGCAATAAAAGAATTTAAAAGTGCATTTCGCGAAGCAGGCGCTGAAAAGGTAAGAGATCTGTATATCACCAAAAATCCATTTCCGGCTGGCAAAAAATTGGAATATTATGATGCAAAGGATGGCAGCAATTATAGTAACCTGCATGCGCGTGTTCACCCTTTCTTCAAAAATTACCTCGAAGAGTATGCCTACTATGATATATTTCTCGTTGATGGAGAGACAGGCGACGTGCTCTACACAGTTTTCAAGGAACTGGATTATGGTTCAAACCTTGTGTCGGGAACGTACAATACGACTAATATTGCAAGGTTGTTTAAAGATGTCAATTCGGCGAATGCTAGCAAAGAAGTTAAACTGGTAGATTTCGAATCCTATGCACCGTCGAATGGAGACCCTGCCGCTTTTATTGCAAGCCCTGTATATGATGGTGATAAAAAAATAGGCGCAGTCATCTTTCAGTTACCGATCAACAAGATTGATACCGTCATGCAAGAACGCTCAGGACTGGGAGAAACCGGTGAAACATATCTGGTAGGCCCTGACAAACTGATGCGTTCCAATTCAAGATTCTCTGAAAAACCAACAGTATTTGTTACGAAGGTTGATACGGATGCCGTAAAAGAAGCCCTTGCAGGTAAAACAGATTGTAAGATAATCAAGGATTACCGCGGTGTACCTGTTTTGAGCGCATATACGCCATTTAATGTACTTGGCATGAATTGGTCTGTTATAGCAGAAATTGATAAGGCAGAGGCATTCAAGTCAATTAACACGTTAGGAAAGTCAATGATGATCATTGGAATTTGTGCAGCAGGATTTGTAGCCGGATTGGGTATACTTGTCGTCAAGATTACCAGCAAGATATCAGGTCTTTTCAGGAACCTGCTTGAAGAGCTCACAAGCGGCGCTACTCACGTTGCCTCGGCATCCGAGCAGATTTCTGCATCCAGCCAGAGCCTCTCTGAGTCCACTTCCGAACAGGCTGCCTCAATTGAGGAAACCTCCTCAACCATGGAAGAAATTTCATCCATGACAAAGCAGAACGCTGACAATGCAGTAGAGGCATCAAATCTGGCAAAGTCATGCAACAATACTGCTGTAGGCGGCAATACGACGGTAACTGAAATGGATGACGCAATGAAAAAGATTTATGAAAGCAGCGGTAAGATAGCGGACATCATCAAGATTATCGAAGGAATAGCATTTCAAACGAATTTACTCGCATTAAATGCAGCAGTTGAGGCGGCTAGGGCAGGTGAACACGGACGTGGATTTGCCGTCGTTGCTGAGGAGGTAAGGAATTTAGCTCAAAGGAGTTCTGCCGCATCCAAAGACATAACCACCTTAATTACAGACAGCGTCAAGAAGGCAGAAAACGGAACTGAGCTTGTGAAGAAGACCAAAGAGGTATTTTCCGGGGTAGTTTTACAGGTAAAAAAGGTTACCGACCTGGTAAATGAAATTGCAACGGCCTCAGCCGAGCAGACAAATGGTATTGAACAGATAAGCAAGGCCATACAGCAGATGGATCAGGTAGTTCAGCAGAATGCAGCGAATGCCGAAGAGACAGCGGCAGCCAGTGAAGAACTGACCTCGCAGGCGCAGGCGCTCAATGCATTGGTTGATAAAATCGGCAAGGAGGTTGGCGCAAAGGACGTTGAGAATAATGCCGTAGTTAAAACCAAAAATGCGAAAAGGCAGAAAGATGTATTTACTCCCATAAATAAGAAAACATCACCGGTTTATACAAAGAATCGGGGAGCGAATATCAGAAATACCGCACACGAAGATGCTGACATGACTGCGCTCGACACACATGTGGAAGGCGCACATGAAGGGAATGGCAAGAAACATGCTGCGGTTAGCGCTAAGGCAGATCGTTTAATTCCCATGACTGACGATGAGGCGTTTAAAGATTTCTAAGGTTGACTTGAGGTTTAGTACCTTGCAATAAATATTTTAAGTAGTGGCAAGGCGCGCCTTGCCACTACGGTCTTTTCCGACTTGTTCGAGTTAGGAATTTCAAAATATTATAATCAAATGAAAGGAGATTAATATGCAGGCAGTTCTGGAACAAAGGAGGAAACCAGATTTATCTGGAGTATCATCTCACGAAGGGAAATACCTTACCTTTGTGCTCTGCGGTGAAGAGTACGGCATAGAGATTCTTAAGGTAAGAGAAATTATCGGAATTATGAACATAACACCCGTGCCGCAAACACCCGGTCACATTAAGGGAGTAATCAACCTGCGCGGAAAGGTCATTCCTGTAATAGATTTAAGGTCAAAATTTGGGTTTGAAGAGGCTACGCACACAAAAGAAACATGCATAATAGTGGTGGAAGTACAGAACATCCTTACGGGAGTTATTGTAGATACCGTATCAGAAGTATTGGATGTCAATGCCGAGGAATTAGAGGCCTCGCCGCATTTTGGAAACGGCGTCAATACCGAAATGTTTCTTGGCATGGCAAAGATAAAGGACAAGGTAAAGATTCTGCTTGATATTGACAAGGTGCTGGGAACCGAGGATATCAGCGCTGTAGAGAGTTTGGCTAGCTAATATTTCTTGGACAATTCGATTCGGGAGGAAAATG
>JACPHJ010000156.1 GCA_016188675.1 Planctomycetota bacterium | reverse complement strand
CGGCAGCAGGGGTGGAAGTATGGGAGCTGGATCGGCACGTTCAGAAGAACCTATCCAACAAATTACCATTAGCTTCGACTAAGACAGGGCAAAGATAGAATTAGGAAAGAAATTGTTTTTTGAACCCCGGTTGTCCAAATCAGGCTGGATCACCTGTAATTCCTGCCATAACCTCTCAACAGGCGGCGCAGATAATCTGCCAACCTCTATTGGACATAAATGGATGTTTGGCCCGATAAACGCCCCTACCGTCCTCAATGCAAAATTCAATCTGGCTCAATTCTGGGATGGCCGTGCAAAGGACTTGAAAGAGCAGGCAAAAGGCCCCATAGCAAATCCAATGGAAATGGCTTCAAACCATGAGCTTGCCGTGAGCGTGTTGCAATCAATACCGGAATATGTACAGTGGTTTCAAGAAATCTACGGAGACGCAAAAATTAACATTGATAACGTCGCTGATGATATTCTAGCATTTGAAGAGACATTAACCACTCCAAACTCAAGATTTGATTCGTGGTTAAACGGCTATGATGAAAAAATTTCCGAATCGGAGAAGGAAGGATATAATCTATTTAAGGATAAGGGTTGTATAAACTGCCATAACGGTTTTGGTGCAGGAGGAAACTCTTTTCAGAAATTTGGAATTGCAAAACCATATAACAAGGACACCCAGACCCTTGGCAGATACAACGTAACGAAAAACGAGGAGGATAAATACGTATTCAAAGTCCCACTGCTAAGAAATATCGCCTTGACGGTGCCCTATTTCCACGATGGAAGTACGTGGAATTTGAGCAAGGCTGTTAATATCATGGCCGAATATCAACTGGGGGTAACACTTACTGATGATGAAACGGGCAAGCTCGTTGCATTTTTACAAACCTTAACCGGAGATCAGCCGTCAATTGTTTTCCCAACGTTGCCGCCCTCAACTGCAAACACGCCGAAGCCAGACCTGAATTGAGGTTCTATTGGATATCCGGATACCAAACACGGTATTATAAGTTCTTCGTTATCTTAAAATTATCATAAATCAAAAATATTAAAATTTAATAAGGAAGTCTCAAATTCCATTTTTATATTTCTGGCCAAACGAATATTGGAAAACGTTAAATTTTTTTGTTGCAAATGATGGACACGCTTTGCTATATTAATAACGTAATTTACACAACAAACGTAATAGTTAATAGTTAATAGTTACACAAGAATTAACAAGAGTTTCGAATAATTTATTTTATGTAAGGAATCGAAGTAAATGATTACTAAAGAAGCAAAACAGCGAATTATAAATGACCTCAAAGTGCATGAAAGCGACACTGGTTCTCCGGAGGTACAGGTGGCGTTGCTAACAGAGCGAATTAATCATTTAAGCGGCCATCTGAAGGAACATTCAAAAGACCATACTTCCCGCAGGGGCCTGCTTAAAATGGTTGGACACAGGTCAGCGCTGCTTAAATATTTATCAAGCAGAGACAATGATAGATACAGAAAACTCATCAATAAGCTTGGTATACGAAAATAAATCAAAGTTTTTAGGAGGAACCTATAGACCTACCCCAAAATGTATAAGAAAAATTCAAATCATTCATCCCTTTTGCTGGTCAAGGCAAATAAGAAATAAGTTTGGAGGTATTAAATGGCGTATTGTAAAGTAGAAAGGCTGATCGGCAAAAGAACACTTAGTATAGAAACAGGTAAAATTGCAAAACAAGCTGATGGCGCAGTTATCGTGCGATACGGGGATACGATAGTTCTGGCCACAGCAGTGTCGGCGCCAGAAGAGAAAGAAGGAGCCGATTTTTTCCCTCTAACCGTAGATTACAGAGAAAAAATGTATGCAGCCGGAAAGTTTCCGGGCGGTTTTTTTAAAAGAGAGGGAAGACCCACCTTAAAAGAAACATTAACCATGCGGTTAATAGACCGTCCCATCAGACCGCTCTTTCCAGAAACATATCTTCGCGAAGTCCAGGTTATGTCCATGGTTTTTTCGGCAGACAAAGAAAACGATCCCGATATCCTTGCTATGGTTGGCGCGTCTGCTGCATTATCCGTTTCAAGCATTCCATTCTGCGGCCCGACTGGTTCTGTCAGGGTCGGTCAAATCAATGGAGAATTTGTTGTCAATCCAACCCATTCTGAACTGGCTATGAGCAGCATGGATCTTGTCGTGTCAGGAACAGAAGAAGCCGTAATGATGGTCGAGGCGTCAAGCAAGGAAATCCCTGAAGAAAAGATGGTAGATGCTATAATGTTTGGGCATGCCTTTATCAGGGAAATCGTACAACTCCAGAAGGAACTGTTGGTCAAGTGCGGAAAAGAAAAGCAACCTATTCCACCATTAAAAATGGATATGACCCTAATGGAGGAAATTAAAAATAAATACTACTCCAACATATTAGAAAGAAATCATACGCCGGGAAAAGAAGCGCGAAAGCTGGCATTAAACGAAATACTAAATGAAATTATAAATAAATATTGTACCGATCAGGAAGGCGCGCCAACAAAAAAGACAATTAAGGCAATCTTCGAAAGAATAGAAACAATAATAGTTCGCGACCAAATCATAAAAGAAGGAAAGAGACCTGACGGGCGAGGTTCTCCGGATATTCGTCCTATTACCTGCGAAGTGGGCATTTTACCCAGAACTCACGGTTCAGCCTTATTTACAAGGGGTGAAACGCAGGCTATTGTGGTAACGACGCTGGGCACTACCATGGACGAACAAAGAGTAGATACCATAGAAGATGAATATTCGAAAAAATTCATGCTGGACTACAATTTCCCGCCATTCTGCGTAGGCGAGGTAAAACCATTGCGTGGGCCAGGCAGGCGTGAAATCGGGCACGGGGCATTGGCAGAACGGGCATTGGAGGCCGTCCTCCCCCCGCCAAGCAAGTTCCCTTACACGATTCGAGTCGTTTCTGACATAATGGAATCTAATGGTTCATCTTCGATGGCCTCAGTTTGCGGAGGAACCATTTCCATGATGGATGCCGGGGTGCCCATACACGCGCCAGTTGCAGGCATAGCCATGGGTTTAATTAAAGAAGAGAACAACGTATGTATATTATCGGATATCCTGGGAACTGAAGACCACCTGGGCGATATGGATTTTAAAGTTGCTGGAACTGAAAAAGGCGTTACTGCCCTGCAAATGGACATCAAAATCGCCGGAATCACAGAAAAAATAATGCGGGACGCCTTAACACAAGCGAAAGAAGGACGGCTTCATATCCTTCAGGAGCTCGCAAAGGTTATTGAAAAACCAAGGCAGGAAATTTCTGTATATGCGCCAAAATTGATTCATATTAAAATCAATCCTGAAAAAATTGGTATGGTTATTGGGCCTGGCGGTAAGAATATCAAGAAAATACAAGAAGAAACTTCTGTAAAGATAGAGATTGAAGACGACGGCACCGTCATTATTTCTGGCGCACTTGCCGAATCAGTACAAAAAGCCAAGACATGGATTGAACGCATGACAGAGGAAGTCCAGGTCGGTAAAACCTACACGGGGAAAGTGCTTTCCTTAAAAGAATACGGCGCTTTTGTGGAAATCTTCCCGGGACATGATGGACTGGTACATATTTCTGAACTGTCTGACAGCTATATTGAAAAAGTAGAAGACGTTGTCAAGGTAGGTCAGGAGATTATGATAAAAGTAATTGGAATAGATGATCAAAAACGAGTTAAGTTAAGCAGAAAGGCCGCCATCAAAGAAAAAGAGCAACTCCCTCCACCGGGTGTTTGAAAACCTTACACTTTACTTAACTGATTAAAGATGTATCGGTTACTTTAAATGAATTGTTTTGAATTTTAAAGCCATTTATTAAAAGGAGGGGTGGTAAGAAAAATTTAAGTTTTGCCCATTATTTATATCTTTTGGTCTTTTTAGGAGGAAAGAGAAGGCGTAAAGGATAAAAATAAGCCGACGTTTCAGTTTGAGCTGTTTTATGTTGTATTTATTCAATTAGGAGAGTAATAGTTATGGCAACAGGTAAAGTCAAGTGGTTTGATGCAAAAAAGGGTTTTGGTTTTATTGAGCAAGAAGGCGGTGGTGATGTTTTCGTTCATTATTCAAATATTGGCGGCGATGGTTTTAAAACACTCGAAGACGGAGAAAAGGTAGAGTTTGAAATCGTTGAAGGGGCAAAAGGTTTGCAAGCTCAAAAAGTAACTCGCGTCGCCTCCTAAAAACAACTATATAAACAACATCTTAGAGCCAGGAAGAAAGCAACCACGCCCGTCTTCCTGGCTCATTTTTTTTATTAGAAAAATGTGATCCAGTATTTAATCGGCGCAGCAGTTTCTATTATTATTTTTATGCCAATGGCTTTCTTCTATATACGAAGGGCTATTAATAAGACGCAAAATCTTGAGAAAAGGGCAATAAACTCCGAAAGATTAGCTTTTGTTGGCACACTGGCAGGAGGTCTTGCCCATGAAATTAAAAACCCATTAAGTACGCTCAATATCAACCTTCAGCTTCTCAAGGAAGAACTTCAGAGTATGACAGGAGAAAACTGTAAAAGGGCATACGTGAAGACGCATGTCCTACAAAAAGAAGTACAACGCCTGGATGAAATCCTGAACGATTTTCTAAGATTTGCGAAGGGACAGGAACTGGAACTGAAAGACCATGATATCAATGAGATTCTGGATGAAGTGGTCGATTTTGTTACCCCTGAAATCAAACAAAAAAACATATTGATCCTGAAAAGCTATGATGCCAATCTACCTCTGTGTCGCATAGATAGCAACCTTATAAAACAGGCAATTCTGAATATCATTATCAATGCCGAACAGGCCATGGGAAATGGCGGGGAACTTATGGTACGTACTTCCCGCGATAAAAAATACATACTACTGGATATAACAGATACCGGCTCAGGTATTCCAAAAGACATTATTGACAAAATATTTCAAGTCTATTTTTCCACCAAAAAGACTGGAACCGGTCTTGGTCTTCCTACAGCGAAACGTATTATCGAGGACCATAAAGGAATTATTTCAGTTCAGAGTGAAGAGGGAAAGGGAACCAACTTTTCTGTAAAATTACCCATAAATTTAACCATTAATTAAGGCCTGTTAATGAATCACACTGTCATTCTTGTTATTGATGATAATGAAGAGCATGCAAGCGCTACAGCAGAAGCGCTGCAGAAGGTGGGGTATAAATGCCGTATTGCAACAAGTGGTAAAGAAGGATTAAAAATCATCGAAGCAGGAGAAATAGATATTGTAATCACAGACTTAATCATGCACGATATCGATGGCCTTCAAATACTCAAAACTACGAAAGAAAGACTACCTGAAGCAGAAGTCATCCTGATCACTGGTTATGGCACGGTTGAAACTGCCGTAGATGCCATGAGAAAGGGGGCTGCAACATACCTTTTGAAACCTATCAACATTAACCACCTGCGTGCAGAGGTTAACAAACTCGTTGAAAAGCAGGGACTCGTAAGAAACAATAAAGAGCTGCACAAGCAACTCGACGAAAAATACGGCCTGTCCGGCATTATTGGAAATAGTCCAAAGATGCAAAAGGTGTTAACCATTGTCAACCAAATTTCCGGAACAACGGCCACGATATTAATAACGGGTGAAAGCGGCACGGGAAAAGAACTCATTTCAAAAATTATTCACAATAACAGCCCCAGAAAGAATAATCCTTTGGTCGTTTTAAACGCCGCCGCCATCCCGGAAAATCTCCTTGAGAGCGAACTTTTTGGACACGAGAAAGGCGCCTTTACAGGGGCCTTGTACCAGCGAAAAGGGAAATTTGAGTATGCCAGTCATGGCACGTTATTTTTAGATGAAATTGGAGACATGCCGCTTTCCACACAGGTCAAACTATTACGTGTAATCGAGGATGGTGTCGTCACGCGCGTTGGCAGCAACGAGGCCATCGAGGTCGACGTCCGCCTGATCGCCGCGACAAATCAGGACCTTGAAAAACTCATAAAGGAGGGGAAATTCAGAGAAGACTTGTACTTTAGGCTGAACGTCGTCTCTATCAAATTACCTCCTCTCAGAGAGAGACTCGAAGACATTCCACTGCTCATCGATGCATTTCTCCGGGAATTTTCACGGATACACAACAAAAAAGTCTCGATCCTTTCTCCTGAGGCAAGAAAGATTCTGTATAAATATCCCTGGCCCGGAAACGTGCGGGAATTAAAAAACTGTATCGAAAGCATGGTTGTTGTAAGCATGAAAGACGCCATCGACACGGAAGACATACCGGATCATATATTGCAGCGCAGCGGCGAAACATCCACGGTGCCCGGTCTGGCGGCTGGAATAACCATTGAAGAAGCCGAAAGGGAACTCATAAAAAGCACATTATCTACTGTGGGTGGAAATAGAGAAGAAGCGGCAAAGATGCTTGGCATTGGCGAACGCACCCTTTATAGGAAACTGGATCGCTACGGTCTTAAATAAGGACTTATTTGTGTCCACGAAAAACCAATTTATAAAAAATCAAAGCAATCATGCTGGAAATTAAACTGTGCGCCAACTGTAAAAGAAGCCTTTCAAGAAAAGACATCGACTCCGGACATGCAGTATACCAGGAAGACGGGAAACTGGTTTGCCGGGAATGCCTGTCCATTAAAACTAAAAAAGAAAAGGGATATAACGAAAAAGATTTCATTCTTGAATCACTGTTAAATGAAGTAAAAAACATTAACAGAACGTTAACTTACGAACCTGCCTCATGGTTAATCATTCTCGCCTCTGTTATCCAATGCTTTGTTTTTGGCTCACTCGTTTTTGCTTATTTAAATCGCAATGGCGATGTCCACGCTTATCTATTGCTTGCTTTGGTATTTCAAGTAATGGCGTTAACCTTTTTTGTAATAAAAAAATAAAATCGAAAATAATCTCTTGACATTATTTGTTTTATTTTTATAATGAGCATATATTGTTAAGTAATAATGATTCCATATTAACTGAAAGGAGGTTTGGTATGAGTGTAAGAGTCGGACAAAATGCGCCTGAGTTTACCATGCAGGGTGTCGTTGGAGACAAATTTAAAGATGTGTGTTTGGATGAGTACAAAGGGAAGTGGGTCGTGCTTTTTTTCTATCCGCTCGATTTCACTTTTATATGCCCTACAGAGATCACTGAATTTTCGAAACGAGACGGCGAGTTTAAACAGCTCAATGCTCAGGTATTGGGGGTGAGCATTGACAGTGTTTTTTCCCACAAGGCATGGCTGAAAGACCTTGGAAGTCTTAATTATCCATTGCTAAGCGATATTACCAAAGAGGTTTCCAGAAAGTACGGAGTGTTACTCGAAGACAAGGGTATCGCCCTGAGAGGTACGTTTATTATTGATCCAGAAGGAAAATTAAGATACCAATTGGTTCATGACCTTGGTATCGGTCGAAGCATCGAAGAAATACTCAGGGTATTAAGGGCATTACAGACAGGAGAACTCTGCCCGGTCGAATGGAAACCCGGCAAGAAAACATTAGGCAAGGCATAAACAAAAACAATTCAAAATAATCAGGTAGAGACAGGTTTCAAACCTGTCTCTACTTCTTTCTCTACCCTGCACAACAATCCCCTTAGTTGATATGAACCAAATGCAGTATCATAGGGCGGTGCATTATTGGTAAGCATATTGGCATTGGATTCCCAAACCCCGTAATCTGGCGCAGATTTCTCAGGAAACCACCAGGCGTGTTCAACATTTACTACTCTGGGATGAATATCCTCAGTAATCAAGGCCTTCATTCTTATACGTCCTCGCGGAGAACTTACAATAACCCAGTCTCCTTGTTTGATTCCATGCAAGGCGGCAACTTCAGGATGCATTTCCACCTGAGGATAAGGTCTCCGTTTCCTCAACAACGGTATCTGCCTGTGTTCGCTCTGGAAAAACTCCTTCCTGCGACTACCCGTGGTAAGTACGTAAGGAAATTCCCTGGCCAGTTCGGGTGTTTGCACAGGACTTTCAGGCGGCTCTTTATAAGTAGGCAGAGGATCGTACCCCATCCTTTCCAGCGTTCTGCAATATAGTTCAAGCTTTTTAGAAGGAGTCCGAAAACCGTTCTTTTCAAACTTTCTATACTCATGCGGCGGATGTATAAAAACTTGTTCCTTAAGTTTTTGATAGGTTATTCCCAACGGCTCCAACTGATAATTCATAACATCCTCCAGCCTCTCTTCACTGCCAGGCAAACCAAGCCTTCTGGACATTTCATCTATTATCCATTCGTCTTGCCTGCACTCGCCAACCTGGGTAATCTTCTGCTGCGCCATGACCATATTTTCTACCACCAGAGGATAGCCAATCACCTGTTCCACCTCCGGCCATAATGCTGCCGGAAGGACGTAATCAGCTATTGCGGCAGTGGGCGTCATAAAAAGGTCAGTTACGACCAGCAGATCTAATTTTTGTAAACTTTCATAAACTTCCTTAGAATTTGCCACGGTAGTCAATGGATTGCCGCCAAATATTAAAAGCGCCCTTACCCGGTAAGGTTCGCCTGTGCGCATGGCTCTGAAAAGTGTTGGGATATGGGCTGATGGCATAAAGGCGCGCCACCCGCCCAGGAGCTTAAAATGTTCAGCGCCGAGGCGTTTCTTCAGCATCCCTTCCGGCAGTTTATCTTTTAAGGTCGGGTAACTGCGAACTATATTCATTCCAAGGATGTCGCCGCCGGGGATGTCAACATTTCCAGTCAAACCACGCAGGATGGCAGCCGCCCTCACGGTTTGTAAAGAATTGGGATTCTGCTCAAGACCAAGCCCCCACTCGAGTACTGCCGGCTTGTTCAACGCATACGTCTTTGCCGCTTTTACTATATCAGAAGAAGGTACCCATGTGATAGCCTCGGCCCATCCCGGAGTAAAAGGTTCAACGTGTTTTTTCAGTTCATCAAAACCTGTAGTCCACTTTGCTACAAACTCTGCATCAAAGATGTTTTCTCTAATGATAACATGTATCATCGCAAGGGCAAGGGCGGCGTCTGTGCCAGGTCTTACCGGCAACCACTGCTGGCAATATTTTCCCGTTTCAGACCTCCTGGGATCAACGGCAATCCCCAATGCCCCCCTATCCAGCGCCCTTTTCACAGAGATGGATAGTTCTCCATCCGGTCCTGAAACCAAGGGATTATGCCCCCAAAACAGGATGCACTTCGGCGAAATCTCTCCATAATAATCCCCAACCACAAACCCACCGTAGGTGAGATTACTCACTGTAATCCTGGGAATGAAACATTGGGCGAGACCCGGTTCATACCAGTTCGGTGTTCCAAGTGCATTTGCAAACCTCACCACATGCATATAATGATGCCGTCCGGTTCCCTGTCCCAGGGCAATGGATTCGGGCCCGAATCCTTTGCGGAATTTTTCCAGTTGAGAGGTAATTTCACCAAGAACTTCATCCCAGGAGATACTTTCCCATTGTCCGCTACCCCTCTCTCCCTTTCGGCGAAGCGGCGTACGAAGACGGTCTGGATGGTTTGCGATCTCAGGGGTCATAACGCCCTTAACGCACATCCAGCCCTTATTCATGGGTGAAGCTGGGTCTCCTTTAACCCTCACAACCTTGCCGTCTTTAACAAAAACCTGGACGCCGCATCCGCCGTGACAAACCCTGCAAACACTCCTGAAAACCTGTTCACCGTCCCGCAGTTTCACCAATGCACAACTCCTGTAAGATTTATTTGAATTTTGGTTATCAATACTGAGATATTATAAGTATATGGTATTTTAAACCACTAAATCAACTGTTTTGGGGTTAAAATAAGTACTGATATGCTAAATGAGTTGGTGAGAATGCTGAGTCATTGACAGAATGGATGAGTCCACAATTTGGAGTGGATAAGCTATAGGCTGAATTTCTTGCGATATAACAATACCATAAAGGGTCAACCTTTTCGAATTAAACCGTTGCCCGCGATATGGGCTGCTGTAGTGATGCCTGTGCGGCCGCGAGCCGGGCAATGGGCACCCTGAACGGCGAACAACTCACGTAGTTCATACCCACCTTATGGCAGAAGGTAACGGTTTGCGGGTTTCCGCCGTGTTCACCGCAGATACCGACCTTCAACTCAGGACGGGCGCTTCGACCCCTCTTGATCCCGATTTCTACCAGTTGTCCAACGCCTTCCTGATCTAACACCTGGAATGGATCTTTTTCGAGAATGCTTTTTTCAATGTAGTCAGGCACAAAGGAACCCACGTCATCACGGCTGAAACCAAAGGTCATCTGGGTAAGGTCGTTGGTCCCGAAGGAAAAGAATTCGGCGTGTTTTGCAATCTTGTCAGCGATGAGCGCCGCCCGAGGCAGTTCGATCATGGTACCCACCATATACTCAATCTTCATACCCTTTTTCTGCATTACCTCTTTTGCTATTCTGTGGACATCGTCCTTCAATATACTAAATTCCTGCTCGGTGCTAATAATGGGTAACATGATCTCGGAATACACTGTAATGCCTTTCTTCTTCACATTGCAGGCAGCCTCGATGATCGCCTGTACCTGCATATCGTATATTTCCGGGAACGTAATACCGAGACGGCAACCACGGTGTCCGAGCATGGGGTTCATTTCGTGGAGCGCTGATACCTTGTCCTGCACCTCCTTAAGGCTGATCTTCATTTGTTTTGCCATTTCTTTCTGATTGTATTCTTCCTGCGGCAAAAATTCATGAAGGGGAGGATCAAGGAGACGTATCGTAACCGGAAGTCCATCCATGGCAGTAAATATCTGTTCAAAATCACGGCGTTGCATGGGGAGTAATTTTTTCAGGGCAGATGTGTACGAATTCAAAGGTTCTTTGAGTTCTTTCTGCGCCTGCATGAGTTCCTTTTTAATGCCATTCGCTTTATTATTTGTTGCCTTTGCAAGTTCTTTCTCAATGCCGGCAATTTTGGCTTTCAGGTTTTTTACGTCCGGGGCGGAGAGGATCATCTGGCGGACAGAGTCAATCCTGTTTTCCCCAAAGAACATGTGCTCCGTCCTGCAAAGTCCGATACCCTCTGCGCCTAATTCACGCGCCTTTTTTGCGTCAGCCGGGGTGTCTGCATTAGTCCGTACCTTGAGTTTGCGGATTTCATCAGCCCACTCCATCAATGTGGCAAAGTCTCCGCTGAGCCTGGGCTCCATGGTAGGAACCTGACCCAACATTACTTCGCCGGTGCTGCCGTCTATTGAGATATAATCTCCCCTTTTTACTACCTTGCCATCCACCTTAAAGGTTTGAGTTTTATAATCCACATTTAACGTACCGCACCCCGCAACGCAGCATTTACCCATACCCCTTGCCACCACTGCGGCATGAGAGGTCATGCCCCCGCGCGTGGTTAAAATACCTCTGGATACGTGCATTCCACCAATATCTTCCGGTGAAGTTTCCTTTCTCACCAGAATTACCTTTTCTTTTTTCTCGGACATTTTTTCAGCATCTTCAGCGCTGAAAACCACCTTTCCTGTCGCCGCACCCGGCGAGGCTGGAAGCCCCACAGCGATAACTTGTTTTTTTGCCTTTGGATCGAAGGTTGGGTGTAATAACTGATCAAGTTCATTGGGATTAATGCGGGAAATGGCCGTCTTTTTGTCAATCAGTCTTTCTTTAACCATATTTACAGCAATCTTCACAGCGGCCTGGGTGGTGCGTTTTCCGGTTCTGGTCTGCAGCATGAACAATCGATTTTCCTGAATTGTAAATTCTATATCCTGGACGTCTTTAAAGTGATTTTCCAGCGTGTTTTTATATTTGACAAGCTGCGCATAGACCGCAGGCATTTCCTTCTTAAGATTCTCAATAGGTTCCGGCGTGCGAATACCGGCAACAACGTCTTCACCCTGGGCATTTATAAGGAATTCGCCGTAAAATTTGTTCTCGCCCGTTGAAGGATTCCTTGTAAAACATACACCCGTAGCGGAGTGATTCCCCATATTTCCAAAGACCATAGACTGAACATTTACTGCCGTTCCAAGAAGACCCTTAATCTCATAAAGTTGCCGATATTTTACCGCGCGTGGATTGTTCCATGAAGCAAATACAGCATGGATAGCCTTATTGAGCTGAACCTTTGGGTCATTTGGGAAGTTTTCACGGGTTTCTTTTTTATAAATAGCCTTAAACTCTTCGACAATATTTTTTAACTGGTCTGTTGTCAGTTCTGTATCATTTTTTATCCGTGCCTTCTTTTTGTATTTATCGAGGATCTCTTCAAAATAGTGGCGTTCCACACCCATAACAACGTCACCAAACATGGTAATAAAACGCCTGTATGCATCCCACACAAAGCGCTCATTTCCTGTCTTTTTAATAAGTCCGTTAACGGAATCCGGAGATAATCCAAGGTTTAAAACCGTATCCATCATGCCCGGCATGGATGCAGCGGCGCCACTGCGAACGGAAACCAGTAAAGGATTGTTTGGGTCACCCAGTTTCGCCCCCATAAGTTTCTCCAAACGGGAGAGATTCTGTTCTATTTCTCCGGCAAGACCTTCTGGGTACTTTTTATTATTCTTGTAATACGCATCGCAAACCTCTGTTGTTATCGTAAACCCCGGAGGAACCGGTATACCCAGATTGGTCATTTCTGCGAGATTGGCACCCTTACCGCCAAGCAGGTGTTTCATATCGGCCCTCCCCTCGGCAGAACCGTTGCCAAAGAAATATACGTACTTAGGCGACATCCAAACTACTCCTTTCCATATCAATAATTTTAAGGCGCTGCTAACAACATACAACTTTAAACATAGTTAAAATGGTCTTTTATGTTATCAAAAACAAATTTAAGTGGCAAGACAATTTCATGGTAAATTTCATTTACAAACAGACTCTGTTTGATATATTGGTATGAACCTTCATGTCTGTCTGTTGCAGGCACAAAGGATGTGAAAATATACCGCACTCCCTTGCTCCATCTCATCAAGGAAAGGAAAGTTCCCTCGCCCCTTGTGGGAGAGGATTAGGGTGAGGGGTTTTCTGATTAAGAACATGAAAAACACCGTCAAAATAACCGAAGTCCTCAGAAATCGTAATTTTTTAAAGCTCTGGATCGGACAGATTGTATCAGCCCTGGGCGACAGATTCCATCAAATGGCGCTGCTAGGATTAATCATGAAAAAAGGGGGAAACGTCGGGGAGGAGTTATCTAAAATCACCTTTTGGAGCGTACTCCCCTTTTTTCTGTTTAGTCTCTTTTCAGGCGTGCTTTCAGATCGCTGGCCGCGAAAGAGCATCCTGATAGGCTCCGATCTGGCGCGTGTCCTTCTGGTCTGTGCTATACCATGGATTATACGCGACTCCACTTACATTACCCCTGCATATCCCGTGATTTTCGTCATAGGTATCTTCACCTGTCTCTTTTCACCTGCAAAGTTTTCGATTATACCCAATATTGTAGAAGACCGTCATCTCCTGGCCGGGAATTCCCTCATCTCTTCTTCGGCGCTGCTGAGCGTCTTGGCCGGTACGGCCATCGGCTGTGTTGTGTTCGACTCGATAGGGTTTAAACCATCCATGTACTTTGACGCCTTTACCTACCTATTCTCTGCGGCTACCATATGGAAGCTAACAGTAAAGGAAAAAGAACGCCCCGAAATTAAAGGCATCACTGTTGTCTTATCTGATATTAAAGAGGGTATGAAATACATTTACCACGACGCAAGACTGATAACACTCATTTTTTTCGGAGCAATTTTCTGGTTTGTGGGTATCAGCTTTTACGTGGCAATCTCCGATTTCGCCGGTAAAGTATGGGGTTTTACTTCGTTAACTCCTTTGGGACTGATTTTCACACTGCTAGGCGGCGGTCTCTTAACCGGCGCTGTTGTGGTGGGTAAGTATGGTGATTGGGTAAAGAGGAATATCGTTTATACGGGCGGTATTTGCATTATGGCATTGGGAATTATGGCATTCTCTCAGGTACAATCGTACATCGCAGCTTCATGCATTATCTTTTTTATAGGGATTGCCGGCGGTGCATTCCTTGCGCCTATCAATGCGGACATCCAGAAGATCGTCCCTGACGAACTAAGGGGCAGGACGTTTGCCTGCAAGGACATCTTTGTGAATGCCGCTATGGTAGCGCCTGTACTGCTCATCGGCAAATTAACAACTTTTATCTCTGTCAGGGCATTGATGTTCTATTTGGGTGTGGGAATTTTCCTTATCGGTATTTTTGTGGCATTGAAAAGTGTCAAACTCAATGCAGTAGGTGACGAGTGACAAGTGACATGTGACGGGTAAGATTTTTAGTCGTCACCTGACACTCGTCACTTTTTCTGAAGGCAAAGAATAATGGACAATCTTCAAACTGGTCAAAACAAGTTCAGTCTCTTGAGTTTTCTGAACGAATGTTTTTTCTTTGTGCTCAAGGCAGCAGGTGTTTTTTTATTAAAAATACTCTATCACGCCGAGGTAGAACGGCGAGAAAAAATACCCATCAAAGGGCCTCTTATCGTGGCTGCGAATCATTTCAGTTATATGGACCCTACAGTACTTCAATCCATGTTTCCAAGGCGTATCTCTTTTATGATGACCGAGGTGTATTATGAAGGACGCGGAAAATGGCTTTTCAAATTATTACGCTGTATCTGTGTAAAAGAGGAAGGCTCAAACATAGCCGCTCTAAAAGGAGGTATGGAGGTGCTTAAAAAAAATGGAGTTTTGGGCATCTTCCCTGAAGGAGGAGTAAGTAGAGAAGGCCGTCTTCAGGAGGGGAATCCTGGCATTGGCTTCCTTGCTATAAAGAGCGGCGTACCCGTCATCCCCGCTTTTATTTCAGGCACATACGAGGCGTTGCCAAAGGGCGCAAAGATACCAAAAATCTCAAAGATCAAGGTAATCTTTGGCAAACCTATGACATTCAAGGATGCGAATGAAAAGGCAACCAAAAAAGGTATTATTGAGGTTACACGACAGATTATGGAGCAGATTGAAGAGTTGTCCTTTTCTGTCAGACAATTAAATTAGGATCTTATGAAAAATATTTTTTGCGATACCTCAATTTACGCTTTTTATAAGGTATTGAAGCATGTTTTAACAGCGCCCAACATTCGGTACTCTTCCGATTGCGAATTACTCTGCAAGGGCGTAAACTGTTACAAATAAGAGAAGTAATCACACAAAGACACGAAGCCACAAAGAATGATGAATGAAAATGAAATTGGGAAAATTATCGTTGATGCTGCGGTTGCAGTGCATATGGAACTTGGACCAGGACTGCTTGAAAGTGTTTATGAAGTCATCCTCGCTTACGAACTTAAGAAACGTGGATTGTCAGTCAATCGTCAAGTATCCATACCGATAGAAGATCATGGGATAAAATTTGATGAAGGATGGGATATCAAGAATAATCAATGGGGATATACAATAAATCTCTGTGTCTTGGTGGCTTTGTGTGAGGAAAAAATAGGCTTTCTCTTCCGACTCATTCGGGTTAGGAAGGAAAGACAATAATTTCATGTTAGACAATTCGATACTCTATGATTTGACGAAATACAGGGAGGAATTTACATTAGGTCATGGCCATGCGGCGTGTCTGCTCGTGCACGGTCTCGGCTGCGGGCCGATCCAGATGCGTGAGCTTGCCGAGGACTTGCGTGAGTGGGGATTTACGGCCAGGGGCATCCTTTTGCCCGGACATTGCGGAGATACCGACGGCCTTGCATTAAGCACGCTCCACGATTGGAGTGAAAAGGTGAAGACCGAGTATCTTCAGTTGAAAAGGGAATACAAAGAAGTCGTGGTTATTGGATTTTCCCTGGGTGCATTGCTGACCTTGCAGTTGGCTTTACATCATCCGATAGAGAAGGTTATTTTAATGGGAACGCCCCTGTTTTTGATCAGGGAATACCTCCCAATTAATGCCTTAATCGGTGTCTGCAGAATATTTTTAAAAAAGGTAAAAACGTGGAAAAAGAGGTGCTATATTGAATCGGAGGCACATACGGGTTATTTACACCAACCCATAAATAGTCACTATCCGTTACAGACACTCCACGAAATCAAGCAGATAATTAAGACTGTCAAACCGGGACTGAAAGAGATAAAATCATCCGCACTCGTTATCCATTCCAAAAAAGACATGATTGCCGCCCCTGCAAGCGCACAGTATTTAGCAAAGCATCTTGGTTCTGCCAACAAACGGCTGGTGTGGCTTGAGCGGAGCCATCACCTGATAATGTATGATGACGAAAAGGACGTGGTTTTCGAGGCCATAAAAAAATTCCTGAATGCCCCTGCAACAGATTAAATAAACTGGAAGTAAAAAAAATCGGAGGCTCCATCACTTGTACGAAGCCTCCGATAAGCATTTTATAATATTACTGTGTAAAAACTTCCCTTTTTTTGTAAGTTTTTTTACCACCCCTTTATCCCCTCCTTGCGAAGGAGGGGAGCTAGGGGAGGTTAATTTTGTTGCGGCTATTGCTGCGTTACGATGTTAATTAACCGTTACGCCTTCGAGAAACCCCTCAAGCTTTCTGCTTCGCAGCGGATGTTGAAGTTTACGAAGGGCAATGGCCTCTATTTGCCGTATTCTCTCCCTCGTTATGTTAAACCTATTGCCAATCTCTTCCAGTGTATGGGTATATCCATCACCTATCCCGAAACGCAATTTCAGCACCTCACGTTCCCGGTGACTCAGGGTGTTTAAAACCTTTTCCAACTGTTCCCTGAGTAAAGATTGATGCGCCGAGTAAACGGGGGATTCCACTTTTTTATCCTGAACAAAATCTTCAAACATTGTCTCACTATCAGCGCCAATCGGATTTTCTAATGATATAGGCTGAGATG
>JACPHJ010000151.1 GCA_016188675.1 Planctomycetota bacterium | reverse complement strand
TTGCCGCCAGAGGCATTGATGTTTCTCACATTTCACATGTCATTAACTTCGATATGCCAGACACTGTCGAGGCGTACACGCACCGTATCGGACGCACAGGCCGTGCTGCCAAAACAGGCGACGCATTCACACTCACCACGCAAAATGACAACGCCATGGTGCGCGCTATCGAGAATACACTTGGCATGAAGCTTGAGCGCCGCAAGCTGGAAGGCTTTGATTACACTTCGGCTCCGGCGCATAACACCCAAGATATTCCACTCCAACAAACACAACGTCACCACAGACGAACTGGAGCAAAAAGGGCCGGGTCACACATGTCATCAGATTCCAAACCACGAACACATAGAACAAGCGTGAAACCTTTTGGTAAGCGACGTACTTCACACGCTGCGTTTTCGTCCGGTTCGTCAGTTCGGAGACCGCACAGTTCGCATATGTAAGCTTGAGATGCTTTAACGTATAGGATTCCAGTCTTGCGTTTGTAGAGCGAAGAGTCTCTTCGCTCTACATGGGAAAAGCTGTTTCAGCATTTGTCTGGATTCCCGCCAAAGAGATGCGGGAATGACAAAACCTACCCTGACACAGCCGCAACTAAAGTGGATAATAAATAAAGGTGATGTGTGTCAGGCAATGAATTCCCAATTGCGGATTGAAAAAATCCAAAATCAGAAATCCAAATTCCAAAATGTGGCTCATCACTTAAAAATCTTACCAAATAAGGTAAGGTCTGTTACTTCATTTATCGTAACGTCTACTAATTTCCCTACCAAGTCCTGCGAGCCGTTGAAAACAACGATGTGGTTTTGTCGAGTCCGACCCGATAGCCTGTTCGGGTCTGACTTGCTTGCGCCTTCGACAAGCACCTGCACTTCCTTGCCCATCATCTTCTTGTTTTCTTCGAGACTTATCCGTTTCTGCAACTCCAACAGCTTCATATTTCTTGCCCTTTTGATTTCATCGGGCACGTCATCTGCTAAATCTGCGGCCTTTGTGCCCGTTCGCGGTGAATATTTGAAGATAAAACAGTTCTGGAACCGGATATCTTCCATCAATCGCACCGTTTGCTGAAAATCTTCATCCGTCTCTCCCGGAAAGCCCACAATAAAATCACTGGCAACGGTAAGGCGAGGAATCAATTCCCTTGCATAAGATATCAAATCACGGTAATAACCTGCCTTATAACCACGTCTCATCCTCTTTAAAACTTCGTCAGAACCTGATTGAGCGGGCATGTGCAAGTATTCGCAAACCTTCCCAAGACGGCTTATGGTACGAATTATGTCATGGGACATATCAGCAGGATGGGAGGTTACAAATCTGATCCTGTCGAGTCCGTCTACATCGTTCAATTCGGAAAGCAAATCCCCCAGCGTGATGTTTCCACCCAAATTCTTTCCGTAAGAATTTATATTTTGCCCTAAAAGTGTGACCTCTTTACAACCGTTCGACACAAGGGATTGCACCTCTTCTTTTATATCGGAGATTGTCCGGCTGATTTCACGTCCACGCACATAGGGCACGATACAGTAAGAACAATAGTTATCACAACCCCGCATAACCGTAACGAAAGCCTGATAATAATTTGGCCGGTAGGTGACAGCCCTCTTTACATTAACAATTTGATCTTCATCTACGGCGAGGACATGCGAACCATGATTCCGTATTTTCAAGAGCATCTCTGGCAACCTTGAAAACATGCGCGTTCCACAGACCAGGTCTACGTGAGGCATGCGTTTAAATATGGCCTCGCCGTCTTTTTGTGCCATACATCCAAGGACTCCCACGATAACTTCCGGATGCCTTTTTTTCAGTGTTCTCAGAGCTCCCAGGTGGGAGTACACCTTATCTTCGGCATGCTGGCGTACACTGCAGGTATTTAACAGGATGACGTCAGCCTCGTCAACCTTATCAACGATCCTGTAACCTTCTTCCTGCAATAGCCCTAATGAAAGTTCAGCATCGAGCTTATTCATCTGGCAGCCAAAGGTTTCGAAAAAAACGGTCTTGTATGGCTGATCTTTATTAGTAAAATCAACAGAGTTTATCATAATACGTTTTATAAATTCCTACCTGAGTCAATTCTTGCCTGTAACAAGTTTTTAATTTTAACCAACATTGTAATGTAATCCAAATGTTTTTTGATGCATTTCATTAATGATTAAAGGTAAACAGTTTTTGCAAATGTGTAAACTTGCTTTACAGGCCGTTAATTACTATACTCTTTTGAATGATTATAAGGCTTCTAAAAATCTCTTTAACTGAGAGGTTAGAGAAGGTATGAGAATCTTAGTAGTAGAGGACGAGAAAAAATTAGCCAGCTACATTAAAAAGGGGCTTGAAGAAAATCACTTCGCCGTTGATACGAGTTATGACGGGGAAGAAGGTTTCTTTATGCTCAATACCAGCGAGTATGATCTCGTTATCCTGGACATCATGCTCCCCAAGAAGAATGGGTTCGAGATACTAAAAGAAGCCAGAACCAATGGTAAAGACATGCCAATCCTTCTATTGACTGCAAAAGATGCCGTTGAGGACAAGGCGCATGGACTAGATTTGGGAGCAGATGATTATCTCGTAAAACCTTTTTCTTTCATCGAATTAATGGCGCGGATACGGGCATTGATCCGTAGAGGAAGGGTAAATTACCAGCCCAGGTTAACAATTGCAGACCTTTCTCTGGACATGGCCGCGCACCGCCTTTATCGAAATGGCCAGCCCATAGACCTCACCAATAAAGAATTCGCCCTGTTGGAATTCTTCATGAGAAACCTCGATACGGTATTAACTCGTACTCAGATTACAGAACACGTATGGGATCACAACTTTGACAGCTTCACTAACGTAATTGATGTCCTTGTAAATCGATTGAGAAATAAAATCGATAAGGATCGCACGAACAAACTGATCCACACAATCAAGGGCGTCGGTTACGTCATGAGCGAGGAAAAACCATGACCTCCTGGACGATCCGCACAAAACTTACCTTCTGGTACACCAGCGTCTTTGGAGGGGCACTGATTCTCTTTGGCCTATTAACATACCTTGCCTTCTCCTACGCCAATAATAAAAGCGTTGACGTAGGGCTTGAAGAAGAAGCGGAGGGCATCGCTTATTGTGCCCGCATCAGCAAGGATTCTCTTAAGGACTATGTGGCTTGTATCTCGAATGAAAAGGACGAGCGGTCTTCGGAAAAATATATTGCAATACTCGATCAAAACGGAAATCTCCAATTTCGATCGGGAAGCTTAACAAATGATCACCTGTCCTTGAGCAATAATCAACTTAAAGAAATCCTTTCTGGAAAGATATACTTTAAGACAATAAAGTCTTTAAAAGGACATGTTTTACGTATTATAACGATACCTACAGAGGACAATCATCAATTAATTCAGATGGGGATTGCCATTAATAACAATAGCGCCCCCAAAATCTTTTTATTTGCCCTCGTGTGTTTAGGATGCATTGCGATTATCGGTAGTTGGTTCGGCGGTTTATTTATGGCTAAAAAGTCCTTAAGGCCTGTGGATAATATGATAAAAGAGCTTCAGAAGATTGAAACCGAATACCTGGGGAAAAGGCTGACAATATATCCTGCAAAAGACGAGATACGCGAGCTTTCTGGGGTAATTAACGAGATGCTGGCCCGTTTGGAAAATTCATTTAGCCATGTCCGCCAGTTCACGACCGATGCCTCCCATGAATTACGCACTCCCATAGCCATCATGAAGGCAGGGATAGAAGTAGCCTTATCCAGGGAAAGGGATATCGGTAATTATCAGCAGGTTCTTGCCAATACCCTGGAAGACCTTGGGCGGCTTTCAAAAATTATAGAGAACCTGTTTATATTGGCAAAGGCCGATGCAGGGCGATACGAAATACATAAGGTACGTATGAATCTTTGTCCTATTTTCACTGAGATTACTGAACAATTAAGGCTCATTGCTGAACCAAAGAACATCTTCGTATCTATGGAAAAGACGGAAGATGCCTGTATCGAGGGAGATGAGTTGCTTATCCGAATGCTCCTCCTAAATCTAGTAGATAATGCCGTGAAATATACCCCGCCCAATGGGACAATTAGCTTGTTCCTTAGTAAAAATAACGGTTGTGCAAAGATCATCATCCAGGATAATGGTATGGGCATTTCGCAGGAGGATATTCCTTACATATTCGACCGTTTTTATAGGGCAAGCAATGCCCGTACGGCAAACCACACCGGCGGCGGACTTGGCTTAAGCATCTGTCAATGGATTGTCAAATCCCATCATGGCGCAATCACTGTCGAAAGTGATCTCCAAAAGGGAAGCGTCTTTACTGTTACACTTCCCACCTCCTGAATTCCCAAGATTACAAAAAATTAATTTTGCGTTCATCTCCCGTTCATATACCGCACGGTATAATTTAATTATGAAAATAGGACGGGAAAATATATTCCAACCGCGTAGTAAATTATTTTCCTTCTGGCTATGGATACTCTCCTTTCTTTTTTTATCAATAACCAGCACCCTTTACGCAAAGGAGTTGACCCTCGAAGAAATCATTAGGATTGGTCTGCAGACAAATCCTGAAATTAAATCATTAGAGGAACGTATAGAAGCGGCTAAGGGAGCTGTAGTACAGGCAGGAACTGCACCAAACCCGGATGCAAATATAAAGGTAGAGGATTATTCCCCGGGTAATGGAACGGCAAAGACCACGCTGGGATTTACCCAGCGATTAGAATACCCCGGGAAAAGAACTACCCGCAAAAGCATTGCATCCGAAAATGTGGAAATATTGAAACTCACCCTGGAAAGCACAAGGCTAGACACAGCCTACACGCTAAAAAAGGCATTCTACGATATTCTGCTTGCCAGCGAATATCTTTCGATGTACCGTCAAAACCATGCAGTTGCCCGTGAACTACTCGAACTGGTGAATCACCGCCTGAAACAGGGATTGGGAGGTGGGTTTGAAGTAGCCAAGGCAAGCGTGGAACTTGTAAAGTCAGAAAAGCTGCTGAAAGAATCTGAAGGACAGCTTGCGCTGACACGGACACAATTGAACATTCTCTTAAACAATCCGCCTGATAATCATATCGAATTACAGGATAAAATCACTGACTATACCTCTCATACAGATTTATCGCGGGACGACCTTATAAGAAAGGCAATTAACAAACACCCGTCAATATTAACCGAAATGCACAGGATAAAGGGGCTTGAGCATAATGTTTCGTTGTCCAAACTCCTGGCAAAACCCGATGTGGATGTGGGCATAGCAGGAGGTCTGGAAGAGGCTGGCAAACCAGACAGCAACCCAGTCGCAGAATTTTCAATCTCCGTGCCTCTGCCAATATGGAACAGAAAAAAGGGGGCAATTGCACAGGCAGAAGGCGAAAAGAAAGGGGCGGAGGAAGCCCTGAAGCAAACACAACGCAATATTACACAGGAAGCGCTTGGCGCCTTTAATAAATATACCATTGCACAAAAGATAGTTCGTCTTTTCGGCGAAGGTGTTTTAGTCAAAACCGTCAAAACAAGAGATATTATCAGGCAATCCTTTGAAAGTGGGCTATTGGGCTTCTTAGACGTGGTTGACGCACAGAGGACTTATCTGGATGCAATGCAAAACTATTACCAGAGCCTTTACGATTTGCACATAGCCGAGGCACGACTGGAAAAGGCTGTCGGAGGAAGTTTACAATGAACAGAAAATTAGTCACGGACAAACAAACCCTGTTCAATACATACAGGAACAGGGTTTGTCTATGCCACCCTTTAAAATGGAAATTTCCATGTGTTACTTTATTTGTAGCAATTTTAATCCTATTATGCTCAACCGGTTGTTCGAAAAGCCCGCACGAATTGGCAGAAAAACTTCCGGGAAAAGACATATCAGGCGAGAAATCAGCACATAAAGCAGCGCAGGAAGAACCGCTCACCGATTTATTGAAACTGGACAAACGTGAGCAGGAAATGGCTGGTATTAAAACCACCGAAGTAAAAAAGGAAACCATTTCAAAGGTTGTTGAGTTTCCCGCAGAAATAGATTTTGATCAGACAAAGATATTTTCGATTAGCAGCCCCATTGACGGTAAGGTCATTAAGGTAAATTGCAATCAGGGAGATATGATAAAACCAGGCGCTATACTTGCGGAAATTGAAAACCCGCAAACAATTGGTCAAATATTCAAAGTCAATATACAATTTAATGGGTTCGTAACCAGGAGGTTTATAAATCCAACCATGTGGGTTAACCGGGGCAGCATATTATTTGAGGTAGTGGATACTTCAAAACTCTGGGGCATTATTCATTTATACCAGGAAGAGTCTCGGGAAATAAAAGCAGGACAGAAAGCCATCTTCCTGTTATCTGATAGTTCTCAAAATATTGCAGGGGAAATAAATTACATTTCGTCATCAATTGACCCCAATACAAGGACAATAGAGTCCCGTGCTTTACTAGATAACCCAGGTAATATCCAGGCGCACACATACGCAGTTGCCCAGGTAACCACCGATAAAAAAAGAGATGCCCTTGTTATCCCTGAATCAGCCATTTTCTCCGAAGATTTCGGTAAAATTGTTTTTACTATGGAAGAGAACACTTTTAAAAAGCGTGTGATCGAAACAGGTATTAAGAGAGATGGTAAGGTAGAGGTGGTACATGGTCTAGAAGAAGGGAACCTTTTGGTTATAGAAGGCGCATACCAGCTTAAAAATTTAACCTTCAAATCAAAGGGTAGCGGAGAAGAAGAGGAATTAGAGGGCAGATGAGATGCTTTCCCGTGTCATAAAATACTGTCTCGAACACAGACTTTTGGTAATACTGGTTATCTGCCTCGCCATCTTTTTTGGCGTTACAGCTATTTTCAAGGCTTCTACAGAATTTTTACCTGACCTGAGTTCTCCCATTATTTCTGTGATTACCGAAAACCCCGGACTTGCGGCTCAGGAAGTTGAAACCCTCATCACGCGCCCCATAGAGAGCGTACTGCGCAGCACCCCTAATGTTACAGCAATTCGATCAAACACCATGTACGGTGTTTCGTGGGTTACATTATCCTTTAAATGGGGCACAGATTATTATTTTGCACGACAACTGATTACGCAGAATCTCACCGACGTTATTCCAAGGCTTCCACTGGGTACACAGGCACCCATCCTGTCTAACGCAGCATCCAGACTGGGCGAAGTTATTGAGTATTATATTAAAGGAGACTTGCCGCCATTAGACTTGAGAGAACTGGCCGACTATGACGTACGGTATCGTATGCTGTCAGTGCCTGGTGTCTGGCGGGTGTGGAATATGGGAGGAGAGGTACGCCAATATCAGGCGTTACTGGACATGCTAAAGATGAGATTTCTGGGTGTCTCTCTGAACCAGGTAACGAATGCCCTTCAAGATAACAATGAAAATTTCACCGGTAACATCATTCCCTATGACCCCATTGAATATGCAACCCGAGGGCTGGGACGTATCACAAAAATCAACGACCTTTACAACATTGCCATTGCCAACAAAAATGGTGTTCCCCTGTACCTTAAAGATATTGCTACGATAAAGGAAGGGGGACAATTCAGGCGGGGCCTGGCACTGATAGACAATAAAGAAGTCGTGGTATCCACGGTGACAAAACACTACGGTGTGGATACCATGCCCGTTATTCACGGCGTAAAAAAGGCGCTCAGGGAAATACAGTCCATGCTTCCATCAGGTGTGGAAATCAGGGCATTCTTCGACCAGTCAGAGCTGATTAACTTATCTATAAGAAACCTCAAGGAATCCATGATTATTGGCGGTATTGCCGTTATCCTGGTATGCCTTCCATTCCTTAACAACATTCGTGCTACCCTGATACTTACGGTAGTAATCCCCGTTTCCGTTACGATTACCTTTGCCTGTATGAAGCTGTTCCATATCACGATCAATGTTATGTCCCTGGGTGGAATTGTGGTAGGTTTAGGGACGATGATTGACGGCGCCATTGTTGACACTGAGAATATATATCGCCACATGTTGTTAAATCCAAATAACCGCTTTGCCGCAACACTAAAGGGTAGTATCGAGGTACGGCGTCCCATTGCCTTCTCTACATTAATCATTATTGCCGTTTTTGCGCCATTATTGTTTTTAACGGGGTTCGAAGGCAGGCTATTTTATCCCTTTGCATTTACCATCGTCGTGTCTATGCTCATAGGGTTTATACTTTCCTTGACGCTGACACCCATTCTATGCTATACATATATAAAGTCAAAACATAACCACAGACAGAGGGACGGGTGGCTCACCAGAAATTCGTTAAAGGGATACTTACCGATATGCAATACCGCCCTGAAAAGACCCAAATCAACCTGCCTCATTGCACTTGGAGTTTTGGGAGTAACAACACTTCTTGTGCCATTGATAGGCACTTCACTGTTGCCTACCTTTGACGAAGGCGCTTTAGTGGCAGTAGTAATGACGCCGCCGGGTTCTAGTTTGAAAGAAACAGCACGCATCTCTGATAAGGTAGCTCAGATTATTAAACAAGCCCCTGATGTAAAAGAAGTTATCCAAAGGGTGGGCAGACCGGAGGGTTCAGAGATGCCCGAAACGGCGAATATTGGCGAGATGTACGTCCAACTGGCCGATTGGAAGGAAAGAAGGCATTCCATAGATGAGATAAAGGACTGGATGAGAAACCGCACAGCAGAATTCCCCGGCGTGATTATCTTTTTCACAACGCCTTTGAATGACAGAATTGAAGAAAGCATATCCGGGGTGCGCGGCCAACTTGCTGTAAATATCTTTGGCAATGATTTAGATGTCCTGGTTCAAAAAGGTAATCAACTCAGTGAGATTATGCAGCAAATACCTGGAGTAACGGACGTTGGCGTGGAGCAAACACTGGGCATCCTGCAATTGAATATGCTCATAGATCGCGAACGCGCCAACCGCTACGGACTAAGCGCAAAGGCAATAGGCGATGCTATTGAAACGACAATGGGTGGAAGGGTGGTAACAACCGTTGTGAAAGATATAAAGGAGTATGCCGTATTGGTCAGACTTCAGGAGCGGTTTAGAGATGACCCCGAAAAGATTGGCGCTCTCCTTATTGATACGCCAAATGGAAACAAAGTAAGACTATCTTCCGTCTGTAAGATTTGGAGAGATACAGGCCCCTTGAGCATTAAGAGGGAAAACATGCAGCGGAGGATTCAAGTCACCTGCAACATCTCCCATAGAAATATTGGCAGCATCGTCTCTGATATACAGAATCATATAAAAGAACTCAGCTTGCCAGCAGCATATTATGTTACTTTTGGGGGTAACTACGAACGGCAACAGGAACTCACCCACCAACTCATAACTATTTTTATCGTTTCCGCCATAGTTGTCTTTATGCTGCTCCTGGCGGCATTCAGGTCTGTCTGGCAGGCAATACTCCTGATCTTCTTTATCCCCTTTGCCTTAATGGGCGGGGTGTGGGCGCTGTTTTTAACCGGAAACACCTTTAATATATCGTCCCTGATCGGTATGGTGGCACATTTTGGACTTACGGTGGAAAAGGGCATCATTATGCTGGAATTTATAAACGAATTGAGACAGGAAGGGCATCCCATTCAGGAGGCGCTATTTTTAGCGGGAAAAACACGTATGAGACCTGTCCTGATGACGGCCATTACATCGATCGTAGGTGTGGTCCCCCTTGCAATAGGGATGGGTGCTGGTTCTGAGATTCAGCAGCCTATGGCGATTGTACTCATTGGTGGTCTTATTACTTCAACACTTATTATACTTGTTGCCCTACCTGCCGCATATGGACTCGTTCAAAAAATCATTGAAGCCAGAAGGAAGCCACATGCATTAACTTCTCATTAATCTGCGAATTTATTAAAAACTACCCCTTAAAGGAGGTTATCGAGACATGAAAAGTTGGAAATATATCATTGCTTTTCTGGTGTTGACTGTTGTCCACCCAGTATGGGCACAAACATCCGTCCCACCATCTGAAACGCCTCCAAATTTCAAGGTCGCATTTATTGCCGATCAAGGATTAGGAAAAAATGCTGAAGCAGTTTTGAAACTTATCAAATCCGAAGGCGCGCAGACAATATTGCATCAGGGAGATTTCGATTATAAAAATAATCCTTCTGCCTGGGAAGCGCAGATTGACAGGATTCTTGGTGCGGATTTTCCTTATTTTGCATCTATAGGAAACCATGATATAAAGGATTGGTACGGCAAGGAAGGTTATCAGGAGTATTTAAAGAATCGACTTAATCGGCAGGAGATCAAATGGGACGGAGATTTGGGAGTAAAGTCATCGATCAGATATAAGGGCATCTTTATCATACTGGTTGCACCTGGAGAATTAGGATATCATCATGATGTTTATATAAGAGACCAGCTTGCCAGGGACAAATCAATTTGGAGAATTTGCAGTTGGCATAAAAATATGCAGCTCATGCAAGTGGGTGGAAAGAAGGATGATACCGGATGGGGTGTATATGAGGAGGCTAGAAAGGGTGGTGCAATTATCGCAACGGCACATGATCATTCATATGGCCGTTCATACCCGTTGAGTAGTTTCGTAAATCAAACAATCTCCAGCCACTCAAACAGAATGGTTATCACCGAAGGCCGGACCTTTGCATTTTTTTCCGGGCTGGGCGGCGGGGGCATACATGAACAGAAGCTGGATGAACCCTGGTGGGCAAAAGTCTATACAAAAACACAAAATGCTACTTATGGCGCTCTTTTCGGTATTTTCAATGTAAACGGCATTCCAAACAAGGCAATGTTCTATTTCAAAAATATTAATGGCGAAGTTATAGACCATTTCAATGTAACTAGCACTATCCACAATAATCTAGTGCACAAGGGCAATCAACAAAGGAAGGCACATGAAATACATAGTTAGATTTCTACTAATGCAAACTACTTCATCCTCCCCTTAGTAATTATCACTTCTTCTTTGATTTCTAAAACAAACTTTATGTATAATGTCTCAAATAAGAAAGCCTATATAAACTCAGTATATCCATTGCATACTGATTATCTTGAGTCAAAATGAATTCAGTAGCTCCTATTAACAACACTCGTTTAATAACTGTTTGTATCATAGCATTTACAGTATTCCTTTTCCTGTTCAATATAGGAAAAAGGGACTTATGGGCGCCTGATGAGCCTCGTTATGCGCAGGTCTCGAAAGAAATGCGGGATAGCGGTAATTTCATTGTCCCTCATTTGAACAGCGAACCGTATCCTGATAAACCCCCGCTTTTGTTCTGGCTCATTAATTTGTTTTCTATTCCGTTTGGAAAGATTACGGCGCTGTCTTCACGTCTGCCTTCCGCCTTCGCAGGCGTCGGCTGTTGTCTGGCAATATTTTATCTCGGCAAAAGTTTATACCAGAATACACGCATCGCCTTGATTGCCGCGCTCTTCCTTGCCACCAGCTCAAAGTTCCTTTGGATGGCACATCGCGTGGCATTTGACGTCCTCCTCACATTTTTCGCGACGATGGCGATATTATGCTTCTATAAAGGATACGCAGCACGACATAGCCGCAGCCTAACTACCCCCCCTTACGAAGGGGGGGAAAGAGGTGAGGTAAAAAAACAAGAGCGACGATACTACACCCTCTTTTATATTTTCATGGCGCTGGGGGTGCTTACAAAAGGGCCGATAGGCTTTATCATTCCTTTCTTCATTGTATTAACATATCTCATATTAAAAAAGGATATTCGGGTCTTAAAGGAAACTCGTCCCTGGATAGGGGGGGTGATATTTGCCTTTATCGTGTTTAGCTGGGTTTACCTGGCAAGCATTTACGGCGGCAAGGAATATGCCTACCAGATACTTTTCAAGCAGAATGTCGGAAGGTTCGCCGGTTCGTTTGCCCACAAACGCCCATTTTATTATTACTTCACAAATTTTCCCATCAACTTTGTACCGTGGAGTATCTTTATCCCGAGTATCGCTGTATACCTGCTTTCAAAAGAAGGACGAACAAAGATACAAAATATCCTGATGCCTGTAATCTGGTTCATAGTCGTTTTCGTTTTCTTTTCGATTGTGTCAGGGAAAAGAGACATCTATGTCCTTCCCCTCTATCCCGCTGCAGCCCTGATTACAGCATGGTTTCTGAATGAATTTGTCGAGCAATTCCGCGAAAGACCTTTTAAAAAAATAGGGTATTATCCGTGTTATATCCTGAGTGGAATCACGTTGGCGCTGAGTATCCTTTTACCGATAGTGGTATATAAACTCTACCCTCAGTACGCATCTTCAACTATCCCGTTTGTAGTCATTCTTTTAATTGGGGGTCTTATGATGTTGCGATTCGTGAAGTATGCCAGGATAATTCCTTTTCTCTTCACGATTATTTTTGTTATATTTTTTGCCTTTAATATCAGCACCTTGAAGGCTATTCCGATTCTGAATCAATATAAATCCGCCAAAGAAATATGCGACAAGGCGAATTCCGTGATGAAACCCGGCGAAAAAGTGGCCATGTATAATTTTTTCAGAGATCCTTATCTGTTCTATACCAATAGAAATCATATAGAGGTACTATATGGGATAGATGAACTGAGACAATTCATAAATTCAAATGAACGTGCGTTTCTTTTCATACAGGAAAAAGATTTCGACGGGGTTTCTAAATTACTTGAAATACCAATGTTTATACTCGAAAAGGATTCTGTAGGCCATCGGGATATCCTTTTCGTTTCAAACAAGGACATTTGATAAAATACTATGGAAATAAAATTACAACAACATGCAGAAAAGTTGACGAAAAAAGATATACCTTTCCTCATTGGCCTATCCTTACTGGGCCTTTTTCTATTCTTATTTTATACATGGGCAATGCCTCTCATTGACCCTGACGAACCCCGTTACGCTTCTACGGCGCGGGATATGATACTTAACGGCAACTGGATTGTCCCGCATTTTAATGGTGTCCCGCGTATCAACAAGCCACCGCTCTTTTACTGGGCCATTGCCATTTCCTATAAAATTTTTGGGATAAATGAATTCGGAGCGCGCCTCCCATCTGCCCTTGCAGCCATTGGTACGGTATTAATCACGTATCTATGGGGGAAAAGACTGGAAGACCGCAAAAACGGATTCTGGGCAGGCATGATACTGATGGCCAGTCCGTTGTTCTTTCTCATCTCACGGTTCTGTATTACCGATATGCTGCTGACTTTTTTTGTCTGCTCCAGTCTTTACATTTTCTTTGTCGAATATACGGAATGGTGTAGTGGCGGGCTTGAAACCCGCCCCTACAGAAGGTTATTTCTCTATTTTCTCCTCAGTATGGTCTTCCTGGTGAAAGGGCCGGTAGGAATCCTATTGTTTATCCTGATTACCCTGTGTTTTCTTTTATGGATGCGCGACCTTCGGTATCTCAGGAGACTCTGGTATCTACCTGGATTTCTGCTTTTCCTTGGTATTATTTGCGCGTGGGGTATCCCTTTCTGGCTATCGCTGGGCACACAGCAAATATCGTCTTTGCTTTCGCAGGAGATGTCCGGGCGCTTTGTCAGCGGCTATGCGCATCCGGAGCCGTTTTACTATTATCTGCCCGTGTTCATAATCGGATTTTTCCCTTGGTCGTTGTTTGTGTTTATTACATTTATACATACCATTAAGCAAAGGAAAATCATGCCTGTTGAAGAGAAAAGGCAGGTGTATTTTTTTTGCTCCTGGCTCATTCTCACCTTAGTCTTTTTTTCCATGTCTCATTCGAAATTATTGACCTACGTCCTTCCCCTTTCCCCTTCCATTGCATTGCTAACCACCTTGCTTTCCCGATGGGAAATAGGGGGTAAATTAGGGAAAAGACACCTGTGGGTTTTATGGCCTACATTATTTGTTTCTGCCATGATCCCTATTGCACTAATCTTTACCATGCACAAATGGATACCAGCCAAGCACGGACTGTCTACAATCCATATAGCCATTCCAATTATTATTCTTTTGATTGGGACACTGATAGCATTATTTATTTTCATCCGCAGCAAACGTTTTTCCCAATTAAAAAAGATTTTTTGTTTTACCAACTGCATATTTCTTGTTATTACCATAACCTATTCAGCAAAATACCTGGGAACCTTTCGGTCTACAAAGGATATCGTGGAAAAATGCCTATCAGACAAAGGAGAGAATTATGCACTCTTCAGTTATGCCAGGACTGTGCCGAGTCTCGTGTTTTATAGCGGTAAAGATATATTAGAAATAGAGGATTATACCCGCTTGAAAACGATCCTTCCCAATCAAGAAACATCCATATATATCGTTATGAGTTTAAATGATTATCAGAAAAAACAGGATTGGATTCAAAAAAGGAAACTCCACGCCGTATGCCAGAATAATGCGCATGTCATTTTAAAGAGAGAAAGCAATTAAATTGGTTAAACATTTGTATTAGCCTTTGGTTCATAAAAATCCATGAAAAGCTCATGAATAAACAGTCTCTCCTATTCTTTATTCTGTTCTTCATAACCCAATTACTTTTCACACCATTACAAAACGCATATACTCAGCCTATAGAAAATACCTCGCAACAAACAGTCCAGACAAACATCAATATAAACGCCTCCACAGTCTACAAAGACGTTTTTGGGCAGTTTGGTGATAATGCAGAACGACTCTACCAACAATACGGTATCTTCGCACTTGAATTTTTGAAAGAGTACAAAATTGAGGGTCTTGCCCTCCTTGAAAAATACGGCAGAGAAGTGGCAACCTTGCATCAACTCCTTGATTGTCGGGACATATTTCACCTATTCAGCAACCCAAGTAATAACATAAACAATCTCCATATATTCTCACCCGAAACCCTTTCGCAATTTTACAAAACCTTCGGAGACGAAGGGGTAAAATATGTCGCCAGTAACCCCGAAAACTTCTTCCTCATCAATGAAGACAAAGACAAGGGCGTGGAGTTAATAAACCTTGCAAATGAAAAGGGTGACATCGTCTTTCCACTGGCACGAAAACATGGAATTGCCTTTGCAAAGCTCTACGACAAAGACGTATTGAACATAGTCATTAAATTTCAGGAGGACGGCCTTCTGGCTATCAAAGAATACGGAGAAAGATCAAAAACAATATTCAACCTCTTCATTGACGATGATACCTTTTACCACGTGATCAAGACATACGGACATAAACAGACCATTCCCATCATCTACCTGTTTTATGACAATAAAGATTTTAACAGCCAGGTCTATGACTACCTGAAGAAAACAAAGGTCTATGAATGGTCTTCTAGTTGGTGGTATGGCGCTGACACAACCGCACCAGATACCCAAACCGATTCAGCCACAAGGCGCGAAAATGCTCGGAGGGCTGTCAATCTTATTTTCGAATTGGGGAATGACTTTCTGGATCGATTCGAAATCCTCGACATCAATAACGTCAAGGAAGAGTCCGTCACCACCATTACGAATAAATTAAGGAACTTCTTTATTTCTGACGTCGAGAAGGTCAGCCGCAAAAGGATCCGACAGGAAGACATTACCTTCCAGGACAAGCTGTTTGCCGGACTGGATATCCTGGGACTTGTCCCTATCGGAAGCGGCATATCAAAGGGGGCGAAGCTTGCTACAAAAGGGGCTAGGTTTGCCAGGACAACGAAGGGATTCAAAGGACTCATCAATCTGACGGACGACCTCGTTAAAACATACGGTGACGATGCCGTTCAGTTTGTAGCAAAATACGGCGATGATGGAATCAAGGCATTAAAGGCGACCGACGGCAAAATCCTCAAACTCTCACAGCAATATGGAGATGATGTTGTCCGATATGTCTCTAAATATGGTGCGGATGCGGGAACTGCAATTGAAAGATACGGCAACGACGTCCTTTCACTGGCACGTCAATATGGGGATGATGTTATCAGGTACACTGCACTTTACGGCGATGACGGACTTCGGATCATTCAGAAGTATGGCAAGGACATTGTGCTTTTAAGCTCAGTTTACGGTGATAATGTTATCAAAATGACCGCACTCCATGGCGACGATGTTATATCGTATGTGTCTAAGTACGGCTCAAGTGGTATTAAAGTCATCGAAAAATATGGAGACGATGTTGTCAGACTGGCAAAAAGGCACGGAGATGATGTCATTAAGTATGTCGGTATGTACGGTGACGATGGGCTCAAGCTTGCCAGAAAAGGGAAGGCCGGTCTATTCGTCATGCGCTTTATGCCGCCAAAAATATTTGCAAAATGTGTAAAGTTTGTAAAATACGGTTTGATCGCTTCCATCCTGCTCATCGTTGTCACACACCCAATCGCATTCTTATCAGGTCTGATAAACGCACTTGCCTGGTTATTTGGCACCAGTCCGGTAATCATAGCCGTCATTCTCGGCCTTGTAGCCGTCTTTTTCATCATCCGGTTTCTGAAAAAATTTAAATGGTTTTTCACCCCATTTATGGTATGTTTTAGGATACTGAAAAGATTTGTATAGGCAGTCATAAACTTACAGATAGATAGTTTTTGATGAAATATTAAAAAACACATGAAATGTAGAGGAACCGGCAATTGTTTTTATCAGTTGCCGCGGGATTGAGATTGTAGTATATTTGTAATAATTGCATAAAGTTGGAATATTAATAAATGGGGGAAAATATGCCTATTGCGATACTAACATCAAAGGGACAGATGACGATACCTAAAGAAGTCAGAGAAGCTTTAAATTTAAAACCCACTGAAAAGGTTATCATTGTTGTTGAGGGCGACCATGCTGTTATTAAACCACTCCGGGGCAACATCCTTGATATTGGAGGTTCTGTGAGAATATCCGATAAGGAAAAACCCATCGATTTTCACAAAGTCAGAGAAGAAGTAAAAAAAAGAGTCGTAAAAAAAATAGCTACAGGAAAGTAATTATATGAAGAAATTGTTCGTTGATACAAATATCTTTCTCCGGTATCTAACCAAGGATGATTCATCAAAGTATAATAAATGTAAAGAATTCTTTAGAATGGCAATGGAGGGGAAAATAACCCTCGTCACCTCTGCTATGGTAATCGCCGAATTGATATGGACACTTCTTTCCCATTACAAAGTATCAAAAGCCGATGTTATTGAAATGATCTCTATCATAGTCAGTACCGAAAACTTATTTATTCCTGATAAAGACATTATTGCAGACGCCTTGGTCCTTTACAGCAGAAAAAATATTGATTACATCGACGCCTATAATGCAGTTTATATGAAATATTATGATTGTAATCTAATATATTCCTACGATAGAGATTTTGATGCAGTCGAAGACATTAAAAGAGAGGAACCTTAATGAGATACGAAGTAAACTATAAAATTAAAGTCATTTAATGTCCAACCACGTAACAAAAATCTTCCATAAAATATGGGGTGGTTTTGCCATTCCGCATAAACGAATCCGTTTCAGATGGATTGATTTTTTGCTTGTCCTGGGCATTGCAGGTCTTTTCTACGGCCTGGTATCCGTCGAGAGAGAGTGGACAGGTGTTTGGTACCCACCGGTCGAAATCGACCTCAACCCATGGTTATTGCCAAAATATACCTTTTTCTCGATGGTGCGCGGCATCATTGCTTATGGTCTTTCACTGCTGTTTACCCTTGTTTACGGTTATTGGGCAGCAAAAGACAAGATTGCTGAAAAGGCACTGGTTCCTCTCCTGGACATCCTTCAGAGTGTCCCAGTCCTCGGATTTATGCCGGGACTGGTAATAATACTGGTGGGTTTATTCCCACATTCGAATATCGGATTGGAACTCGCCGCAATTGCTATGATTTTTACAGGTCAGGTTTGGAATATGACGTTCAGTTTCTATCACTCCCTCTGTACCGTACCTGCAGATATGCGCCAGGTAGCGAATACATTTCGATTTAATTGGTGGCAGACATTGAACTGGGTTGAAGTTCCCTATGCCGCCATTGGACTTATCTGGAACAGTATGATGTCCATGGCAGGCGGCTGGTTTTTCCTGATGATCAGCGAGGCGTTTGTTCTGGGTAACAACGATTTCCGTCTTCCCGGCATTGGTTCTTACATGAGCGTGGCGGTCAATCATGGCAATTTCCCGGCCATGGTTTATGCCGTCATAGCAATGGCCGTTATGGTGGTATTTCTGGATCTGTTTTTATGGAGACCTGTTGTTGCCTGGTCACAAAAATTCAAGCAGGAAGAAACAGGGACTCCGTTTGTTACGCACTCTTTCTTCCTGAATTGGTTAAGGAAGTCGGGTTTATTGCGGTATATTGGCGGTATCTTCGATTATTTTATAAATGCCGGAACCCATTACCTTCTTTCAAATAAGAAATCCCTTGTGGAAGAATCCAGAAAAATACCCTTTCCTTTCCGTATTTTTGTATGGCTGATGTATGCCGCCTTTATAAGTCTTTTTGGGTTTGGATGTTGGAAACTCAGCCACATGCTTCAGGTATTATCCTTATCGAGTTGTGGCCATATCTCATGGTATGGCTGTCTAACTTTGTTCAGGGTTCTGTCAGCCGTTGCAATTGGAACGCTGTGGGCGCTGCCGGCAGGATTAATGATCGGGCTTTCTCCAAACCTCTCACGCATATTTCAACCCATAATTCAGATTGTGGCCTCTTTTCCTGCTCCCATGCTATTTATACCCATTATTCTTTTTTTTAAAACCATCGGCGTAGGTCTTGGCTTGGGAAGCATCGCCCTTATGCTGCTGGGAACACAATGGTACATCCTCTTTAATGTAATTGCAGGAGCCATGTCTGTACCCGACGACTTAAGGGAGTCGTCAAGGCTTTTCGGCATGAGCCGCTGGCAACGGTTGAAAAATCTCTATATTCCGTCAGTTTTCCCCTTTTTAGTAACTGGCTGGGTTACGGCTACGGGTGGGGCATGGAACGCAAGTATTGTTGCAGAATATGTCATCTTCAGAGGACAGACGCTTACAGCCAATGGACTCGGCGCCATGATTAGTCAATCTGCAGAAAGAGCAGATTTTGCCCTTTTAACGGGCGCCGTGTTAACGATGTCTGCCATTGTCGTAATTTTCAATCGTGTTGTGTGGAGAAGTCTTTATAACATCGCCGAAAAAAGGTATGCCATCGAATAAAGAAGCTTCTATGAAAACGATAACATATGTCTGAACTTAGCATAAAAAATAATTCGCTATTATGTGAACTGAAAGATATCCATCACCGCTTTGTATTGCCCAATGGAAATCAAGTAACGGTGTTAACGGATGTGAACCTCTCTATTTTTCGCGAAGAAGTAGTAGCATTGCTGGGGCCTTCCGGCTGCGGGAAATCAACACTTATGAGGATACTCGCAGGGTTAATTCGCCCTACAACAGGACAAGTTCTTTATCACGGTATTCCCCTGAAAGGGGTTAATCCCGGAATCAGCATTGTATTTCAAAACTTCGCCATTTATCCCTGGATGACGGTGCTTGAAAATGTGGAAATAGTTTTAAAAGCAAAAGGGACACCCCATGATGATGTCAAACGGCTTTCGGATAAATCCATTCGCCTTGTGGGGCTTGCGGGCTATGAAGAAGCTTACCCCAGGGAATTATCCGGCGGCATGAAACAGCGTGTGGGTATCGCACGCGCACTGGTCGTGGAGCCTGAAATCCTTTGTATGGACGAGCCTTTTTCGCAAGTTGACGCACTAACTGC